>DXDV01000238.1 GCA_019115345.1 Candidatus Intestinimonas stercorigallinarum
CCAGGCCGTTGGCCTTCAGGGTGGAGCCCGTCTCCACGATGTCCACGATGGCGTCGGCCAGGTCCAGGATGGGGGCCAGCTCCACAGAGCCCTCGATCTTGATGATGTCCACGTCCATGCCCTTCTTTTCAAAGAAGGCACGGGCCACATTGGGGTACTTGCTGGCGATGCGCCGGGTCTTGTAGGTGCCGTAGAAGTCGGTCCCCTCCCTCACCGCCAGGGCGAAGCGGCACTTGCCGAAGCCCAGGTCCAGCACCTCATAGAAGGACCGGCCCTGCTCCAAAATGGTGTCCTTGCCCACGATGCCCAGGTCGCACACCCCGTGCTCCACGTAGGTGATGACGTCGGGGGCCTTGGCCAGCACCGCCTCCAGGGGATAGTTGGGGACGGCGTGGACCAGCCGCCGGCCCGGGTCCTTGATGGGGGAGCAGTCCAGGCCCATGGCCTCGAAGAGCTCCACGCTCTTGTCCTGGAGCCGCCCCTTGGTGAGGGCGATCCTCAGCCGCTCGCTCATAGCGTCACCCTCCTCTCGCTCCCCTTTTCCAGCACCAGCACGGCCCGGGCGCCCTTCTCCCTGGCCAGAGCCATAGTCTCCTCCAGGTCGGCCCGGGGAGAGAGCTCCACCGTGCCGGGGGCGGCGGCGTCCACCGCCGCCAGGGCCTGGGCCAGGTCGTCCGGCCCGTAGTGGATCAGGGTCTCCAGCGCCGCCGCCGGCTCCTCCGGGCGGCAGCCGGCCACGGCGTCCACGTCCACGGCGAAGCCGGTGGCGGGCGCCTCCCGGCCGAAGGCCTCCACCAGCTTGTCATACCGGCCGCCGGAGAGGACGGCGTCCCCCGCCCCCTCCACATAGCCCCGGAAGACCAGGCCGGTGTAGTAGTCGATCTGATGGACCATGCCCAGGTCGAAGCGGATATGGTCGCCGTACCCCGCCTTGCACAGGGCGGCGTAGAGCTGCCGCAGGTAGACCAGGGCGGCGCTGCCGCCGGCCAGGTCCTCCGCCTCGTCCAGCACCTCCGCCCCGCCGAAGAGCCGGGAGAGGCGCTTGAGGGCTTTGCAGGCCCCCTGTCCGGCGTAGGGCTCCAGCAGGTCATTGAGGGCGGCGAAGTTCTTCCCCTCGATGAGCGCACGCATCTGCTCGATGACCGGCGCGGGCATATCCACCCGGCTGGCCAGGTCCCGGAAAAAGCCCACGTGGCCCAGCTCCACGTGGTAGTCCTTCACGCCGCAGGCCCCCAGGGCGTCCACCGCCAGGGCCACCATCTCCAGATCGGCCTTCCAGCCGGCGGCGCCGATGAGCTCCACCCCGCACTGGGCGATCTCGCTGCTGCCCCCCCGGTGGGCCTGCCCGGAGCGGAACACGGTCTGGTCGTAGCACAGCCGCTGGGGCAGGGGCAGGGCCTTGAGCTTGGTGGCCGCCACCCGGGCGATGGGGGTGGTGCAGTCGGGCCGCATCACCATGATCTTCCCCGAGCGGTCGATGATCTTGAGCATACTCTCCTGGGGCATGGGGTTGCCCGACTGAAGGAAGAGGTCGTAAAACTCCACCTCCGGCGTGCTCACCTCCGCGTAGCCCCTGCGCTGAAACAGCGCCGTCAGGTCCCGCTGGACCTGGCGCCGCTCCCGGCACTCGGCAAAGAGCCGGTCCCGGGTCCCCTCCGGCGTGTTGATGGTATAGGCCAAGGGGAAGCCCCCCTTTCAAAGTTTGAAGTCGGTCGTATCCGAGGACACTTTCGTATATTACCATGCTAATACGCTAAAGTCAAGCGGTTGCCGCTGTTTTACAAAATAGGAACCGCCGTTTTACAAAGCAGGAGCCCTGTCCACTCCGTGGGCAGGGCTCCTCAGCTTGTCGAAAAACCTCCGCAAGACGGCAAGCGTGCCACGGTGGCGCGGGGGAGCTCGAGGGGACGGCAGCCCGCCTCGAGTGGGATCGCATCCCCCGGAGCCCTTGCCCTGCAAGGGCTCCGGCGCGCAAAGCGAGGGCTTTTCCGCCCTGGAGAGGGCGGGAAAGGAACGGGATGCGGGCTGTCCACTCCGCGGGCAGGGCTCCTCGGCTCCCTTACAGCGTCAGGGAGGGGGCCGCGTAGGTCCGGGCGGCCATTTCGCTGTTGAGCATATAGAGCCCCTTGGCGTCGTCCCCGAAGAGCTCCATCTTTTTGATCATGTCCTCGGCGTTCTTCTCCTCCTCGCCCTGCTCCTTCACGAACCAGTCCAAAAACTGCATGGTGCGGAAGTCCTTCACGCTGTAAGCGGCGTCGTAGATGGCGTGGATGAGGCTGGTGACGTACCGCTCGTGCTCCAGGCCCAGCTTGAGCACCTCCAGCTTGTCCTGGAGGTCCTTGTCGGGCTTGGCCACCGTCTCCAACGTCACCTTCTCGCCGTTGTTCTGAAGGTACTGGAGCATCAGCATGGCGTGGTCCCGCTCCTCCTGGGCCTGGATCTTATACCAGTTGGCAAAGCCGTCCAGACCGATGGCCTCATAGTAGATGGAAAAGTCCAGGTAGAGATAGGCGGAGTAAAACTCCTTGTTGACCTGCTCGTTGATGAGCCGCGCGACCGTTTGATCCAGCATGGGAAGCACCCCTTTACTCAATTTCTTCTTGTACTCTATCACATTTTCCGCCGGGACACAAGGGGGAGACCGGCGGAGTCAGAAGCCGTCGAAGAGGGTCATCTGGCTGGTGTCCGGCATGCCGGACAGGGCGCCGCAGACCTTGAGGAGCTCGATGTGCGCCTTGGTGACCTTGGGGCAGTCGGCGGAGAACTCCTCGATGGACAGGTACTCCTTCCCCTTCCGCTGCTCCACGATGGAGACCGCCGCCGTCTCCCCCAGGCCGGGGATGGCCATGAAGGGGGGAAGGAGGGCCTTTTTGGCCTCGTCCACCTGGAAGCGCACCGCCCCGGAGCGGTAGAGGTCCATCCGTTCAAAGGTGAAGCCCCGGATGTAGAACTCGTAGACCACCTCCAGGGTGGTGAGCATGTCCTGCTCCACGGCGGTGGCCTCCTTGTCCTTGGCCCGGATCTCGTCCATCTTGGCCTTGGCCCGGTCCAGGCCCTGACACATGACGGTGGCGTCGAAGGCCTTGGCCCGGATGGAGAAGTAGGCGGCGTAGAAGGCCAGGGGCCGGTGGACCTTGAACCAGGCGATGCGGAAGGCCATCATCACGTAGGCCACGGCGTGGGCCTTGGGGAAGAGGTAGGCGATCTTCTTGCAGGAGCCGATGTACCACTCGGGGACCTCCAGCTCCCGCATCTCGTCCTCCGCCCCCTCGGGAAGGCCCTTGCCCTTTCGCACCGCCTCCATGATCTTGAAGGCCCGCTTCTCATTCATCCCCTTGGAGATGAGGTAGATCATGATGTCGTCCCGGCAGCCGATGGCCTGACCTACGGTGGCGGTGCCCGAGAGGATCAGGTCCCGGGCGTTGCCCAGCCACACGTCGGTGCCGTGGGAGAAGCCGGACAGCCGCACCAGGATGTCGAACTCCGCCGGCTTGGTCTCCTCCAGCATGCCCCGGACGAAGGAGGTGCCGAACTCCGGAATGGCGGTGGCCCCGGTGGGGCCGAGGATCTTGTCGTCCTCGTAGCCCAGGACCTTGGAGGAAATGAAGATGCTCCGGGTGTCCGGGTCGTCCAGGGGGATGGTCTTGGCGTCCATCCCCGTGAGGTCCTCCATCATGCGGATCATGGAGGGATC
>DXDV01000239.1 GCA_019115345.1 Candidatus Intestinimonas stercorigallinarum
TGTGGCCGCCGGGCGGGACTCCGCCCGGCGGCCATTTTGTCCGGAAACGCCCAAGCCGGAGAAAGGAGCGCCCCTCCGGCGGGCCGCCCATTTGGGGCATTTTGACTTGAAATACACAAAAGGAGGAAAAAGGAAGGAATTTCCGGACCATATGAGATGAAAATTGACAAAATGGGCAGGGTATAGTAGCATGGAGGCGTACAGCCGCGTCCGGAAGCGGCGTAGAAGAGCATCGGAGAGAGGAAAGGGGAAACACCATGGACAAAGAGACGTTGATCCGCCGGCTGGCGCTGGAGCCCCATGTGGAGGGCGGCTATTACCGCCGGGTGTATGAAAGCGAGGTGCGGCTCCCGGAGGGGGCGCGGAGCGCCTCGGCCATCTACTATCTGCTGGGGGCGGAGGAGTGCTCCCTGCTCCACCGGGTGGGCCGGGATGAGCTGTGGTGCTGGCACGGCGGCCGGAGCCTGGACCTCTGGTTCGTGGGGGAGGAGGGCGTTTCCACACGCCGCCTGGGTCCCGATGTGGAGGCGGGGGAGTCCCCTCAGGTGCTGGCCCCCGGCGACCTGGTCTTTGGGGCGCTGCCCGCGCCCGGCCCCGGGGAGGACTGCACCCTGGTGACCTGCGTGGTGACGCCGGAATTCACCCAGGAGGCCTACCATCTCCTCCCGGCGGCGGAGGCGGCGGCTCTGGTGGAGCGGTGGTCCCTGCCGGCGGCCTTTCTGGTGAAGGAGGAACGGGAGGGAGCGCGGTGAACAAACGGCTGGGCAAGCGGGAGCGGCTCTTTCTGGGCTTTACCCTGTTCTCCATGTTCTTCGGGGCAGGGAATCTGATTTTCCCGCCCAGTGTGGGCGCTCAGGCGGGAAACCTCACCTGGCTGGCCATGGCGGGGATGGCGGTGAGCGCCGTGGGCCTGCCGGTGCTGGGGGTGGTGGCGGTGGCCCGGGCCGGGGGATTGACCGCCCTGGGTGAGCGGGTCCATCCTCTGTTCGCCCGGGTCTTTACCGTGGCGGCCTATCTGGCCATCGGCCCCTGCCTGGCCATCCCCAGGACGGCCAGCACCTCCTTCGAAATGGCGGTGCCCCCCTTCGCCGGGGCGGACGCCCCTCTGGGCCTGCTGCGGCTGGGCTACTCCCTGGTCTTTTTTGTCCTGGCGCTGACGGTGGCCCTCCGGCCGGAGAAGCTCACCGACCGCCTGGGCAAGATCATGTGTCCCATCCTGCTCCTCCTCATTCTGGTCACCTTTGTGGGGAGTCTGCTGAACCCCCTGGAGGGCTACGGCGCCCCCCAGAGCCCCCTGTATGTTGACGGGCCGGTGGTCCGGGGCTTTCTGGAGGGCTACCAGACCATGGACACCATCGCCGCCCTGGTCTTTGGCATCATCATCACCCTGAACATCCGGGCCCGGGGGGTGACGGCCGAGGAGGACGTGGTGGGCTATACGGTGGGCGCCGGCTGGCTGGCCGGGGGACTTCTGCTGGTGGTATACGCCATGCTGGCCCACCTGGGCGCCCTCTCCGGCGGGGCCTTCCCGGGGGCCGACAACGGGGCGGTGGTGCTCACCAACTTGATCTCCGCCCTCTTCGGCACCCCGGGGAGCCTGCTGCTGGCGGCCATTTTCATCATCGCCTGCTTTAACGTATGCGTGGGCCTCATCAGCTCCTGCGCCGAGTATTTCAGCGAGACCTTCCCCGTCCTCTCCTACCGGGCCTGGGCCGTCCTCTTTGCCGCCGTGAGTATGCTCATCGCCAACGCCGGACTGGACCGGATTTTGGCTTTTTCCGTGCCGGTGCTCAACGTGATCTACCCGGTGGCCATCGCCCTCATCGCCCTGGGGCTGTGCCACCGCTGGCTGGAGGGGCGAAGCCGGGTCTACCCCGCCGCCATCCTCTTCACCGGCGTTGCCAGCTTGGGTTTTACCCTGCGGGACTTGGAACTTCTGCCGGAGGCGGCGTCGGCGCTTCTGGGCGCCGTCCCTCTGGCGGAGCAGGGACTGGGCTGGATCCTGCCCGCCCTGGCGGGAACCGGCCTGGGATTGCTGCTTTCCCTGGAAAGCCGGCGCCGTTCCGAAACTTAAAACATATTCTTTGTTACGTTAGATAAAAAAAGAATAGATGAAAATAATTCGGGTTTTTGACATTTTTAAATAAAAAATCATTGAAAATGACCGAAGAATAGGCTATGATGTAAACATTCCGCCGGGACTGTCTGATGGGTGGGCCGGGGGCTGGGCCCTTGAGCACGCCTGGACGAAGGCGGCGGGGTTGGTATGAGACCGGGAATTCAGGTAGGAAAAAAGAAACGAGGTGCAGAATGGATTATCAAAAGCTCTATGAAGAGAAGCTGACCACTGCCGACGAGGCGGTCAAGGCCGTCAAGTCCGGCGATTGGGTGGATTATGGCTGGTGTACCAACCATCCGGTGGCCCTGGACAAGGCGCTGGCCGCCCGAAAGGACGAGCTGGTGGATGTGAAGGTGCGGGGCGGCGTCACCATGTGGATGCCCGAGATCGCCGTGGCGGAGGATGCCGGCGAGCACTTCTCCTGGAACGTCTGGCACATGAGCGGCGTGGACCGGAAGATCGTCGCCAAGGGCATGGGTTATTTCAATCCCATGCGGTACTCCGAGCTGCCCCGCTTTTACCGGGAGAACCTGAGCGTGGATGTGGCCATGCTCCAGGTAAGCCCCATGGACGCCCACGGCAACTTCAATTACGGCTTGGCGGCCTCTCACCTGGCCGACATGCTGGCGCGGGCCAAGGTCGTCATTGTGGAGGTCAACAAAAACATGCCTTGGGTGTATGGGCTCAACGGCAGCGAGATCAACATCAAGGACGTCGATTTCGTGGTGGAGGGCGAGGATCCTCCGGTGGCCCAGCTGGGCGCGGGCGGCGCGCCCACCGAAGTGGATCAGGCGGTGGCCAATCTGATCGTGCCCGAGATCCCCAATGGGGCCTGCCTCCAGCTCGGCATCGGCGGCATGCCCAATACCATCGGCGCCATGATTGCCCAGTCTGATTTGAAGGACCTGGGCGTCCACACGGAGATGTATGTGGACGCCTTTGTGGATATTTCCAAGGCGGGGAAGATCACCGGCCAGCGGAAAAAGCTGGACAAGGGACGCCAGGTGTACGCCTTTGCCGCGGGCACTCAGAAGCTCTATGACTTCGTGGACCGCAACCCCGACGTGATGGCGGCCCCGGTGGACTACACCAACGATGTGCGGGTGCTGGCGCAGCTGGACAACTTTGTCTCCATCAACAACGCCATCGATCTGGACCTCTTCGGCCAGGTCAACGCCGAGAGCGCCGGAACCAAGCATATTTCGGGCACCGGCGGGCAGCTGGACTTTGTCATGGGCGCCTATCTCTCCAACGGCGGCAAGAGCTTCATCTGCCTCTCCTCCACCGTCACCGGCAAGGACGGCAGCCTGAAGAGCAGGATCGTGCCCACCCTGACCCAGGGCACCATCGTCACCGACCCCCGTTCCACCATTCACTATCTGGTGACGGAGTACGGCATGGTGAATCTGAAGGGCACCTCCACCTGGGAGCGGGCGGAGAAGATCATCTCCATTGCCCACCCGGACTTCCGGGAGGACCTCATTGCCCAGGCCGAAAAGATGGGCATTTGGCGCAGAAGCAACCGGATCTGACCATAGCGGATACATGACCGGCGAAGCTCCGGCGTCTTGACCACACCGGGATAAATTGAGCGGCCCCGCGGCGGACCCCATTTGGGGCTCTGCCGCGGGGCCTGCGTTTTCAAACAAGGCCAGAAAATGTCGGAAGCTCAACCGCTCCGGCGGAAATGCGAATGAAAAAGCGAACGGTGGTCCGGTTTTTCCGGACCACCGTTCGCTTCAGCT
>DXDV01000240.1 GCA_019115345.1 Candidatus Intestinimonas stercorigallinarum
TCAAGAGCGGCGAGACCGTCATCATCATCTCCAACAACACCAACATGGTGGTGGAGATCACCGTGGACGACCGGAACATCTCCTTCGTCCAGCCCGGCATGACCGTGGACCTCACCGACTACAACGGCAACATCTTCGTGGGCACGGTGAGCAGCATCGACATGAGCCTGAGCGGCGACAGCTCCTCCAACGGCATGACCAGCTACCCCGTCACCCTGGAGGTGGACAACTCCGCCGGTACCCTCATGGCCGGTATGTGGCTGGACTACTCCTTCGTGGCCAGCCAGTCCGACAACTGCATCGTGGTGCCCATGCAGGCGGTGAAGTACGTCTCCGACACCGAGGGCAACACCTTCTCCGTCCTCTTCGTCCAGGCCGACGAGAAGCCGGAGAACGCCGTGGACATCGACATCCCCCCGGTGGAGGAGGGCCAGACCCCCACCTATCCCACCCCCGAGGACGGCTACTACCCCGTCCCCGTGGTCACCGGCCTGGACGACAATTATAATGTGGAGATCAAAGAGGGCATCGAAGAGGGCCAGACCGTCTTTGTCAACTACCTGGTCACCTCCGGCTGGGGTTAAGGTGAGCGCCATGCTGATCGACATCAAAGACCTCTATAAGATCTACCACGAGGGCGAGGAGAGCGAGGTCCGGGCCCTGGACGGGGTGACCCTCCAGATCGACCGGGGGGAGTTCGTGGCCATCATCGGCCAGTCCGGCTCCGGCAAATCCACCCTCATGAACATCCTGGGCTGCCTGGACATCCCCACCTACGGGGACTACCATCTGGACGGCACCGACGTCACCGCCCTCACCGACCGGCAGCTGGCCCACATCCGCAACAAGCAGATCGGCTTCATCTTTCAGGGCTACAACCTCATCCCCGCCCTCAACGCCCGGGAGAACGTGGAGCTCCCCCTCATCTACCAGGGCATGGGCATGGGCCAGCGGACGGAGCGGGCCATGGAGTCCCTGGAGCGGGTGGGCATGGCCGACCGGGCCGGGCACAAGCCCTCGGAGATGTCCGGCGGCCAGCAGTAGCGGGTGGCCATCGCCCGGGCCATCGCCGCCCGCCCGCCCATCATCATGGCCGACGAGCCCACCGGCGCCCTGGACTCCAAGACCGGCCGCCAGGTGCTGGAGATCCTCCACAGCCTCCACGAGGAGGGCTCCACCGTCATCCTCATCACCCACGACAACGGCATCGCCGCCACCGCCGAGCGCATCGTCCGCCTCTCCGACGGCCGGGTGGTGGCCGACGGCCCCAGAGAGGAGGTGGGCCTGTGAATCTCGCCCAGGCGTTCAAAATGGCGGCCAAGTCCATCTCGGGCAACAAGGGCCGCTCCGCCCTCACCATGCTGGGCGTCATTATCGGCCTTGCCGCCGTCATCATTCTGGTCTCCTACGCCCAGGGCCAGAACATGGCCCTGCGGGCCTTCTACGAGAGCATGGGCAGCAACACCATCAGCCTCTACGCATACAGCTACGGCAACTCCGGCCCCCAGGACGTGGGCAAGATCATCTACGACTACTGCCTCCAGCTCGACGACGTGCTGGGCGTCTCCCCCCGGGGCTACGTCTACTCCAGCCCTACCATTAAATATGAGAGCAAGACCCTCACCCGGGAGACCGGCGGCGGGGGCGTGATCGTCTCCGGCGGCATGGTCGCCAGCTCCTCCGGCCGGAACGAGGACTACCCCCAGATCTACCTGGGCAACGACAAGTTCGGCCTGTGCAACGACTACACCATCGCCAGGGGCAGGGACCTTTCCTACCTGGAGGTGGAGAAGGGCAGCCAGGTCTGCGTGCTGGGCTCGGCCACGGCGGAGTACCTCTTCTCCTTTGCCGACCCCATCGACAAGACCATCACCATCAACGGCATGCCCTTCCGGGTCATCGGCGTCTACCAGAGCAAGGGGGGCGCCAACATCGGCGGCAAGGAGGAGGACCAGTGGATGCAGGAGTCCATCAAGCAGCTGGACCGGATGATCCTCCTGCCCGACTCCATGATCCGCTACTTTAATCATAACGACCCCATCCAGGACTACGTGGTGAAGGTGAAGGACTCCCAGTCCATCCCCGAGGTGACCACCAGCATCCTGGGCTACCTCTCCGGCATCATCGACACCAACAGCGGCTTCTACGGCGTCAACTCCACCGAGGAGTACCTCCAGCAGGAGGACGAGGCCTCCGCCATACAGCAGCGGTTCCTGGGCGGCATCGCCGCCATCTCCCTGCTGGTGGGCGGCATCGGCATCATGAACATCATGCTGGTCACCGTCACCGAGCGCACCAGGGAGATCGGCATCCGGAAGGCCATCGGCGCCGAGCGCAGGAGCATCATCGTCCAGTTCCTCATCGAGGCCGCCATGATCTGCGGCATCGGCGGCATCTTCGGCATCGGCGCGGGGTATCTGGGCACCCTCATCGTGGGCAAGATGAGCTTCAACACCATCCTCATCCCCAGCGCCGGTATCACCGTGGGGGCCTTCCTCATCTCGGTGGCCCTGGGCATCATCTTCGGGCTCTATCCCGCCGTGAAGGCCAGCGGCCTTCAGCCGGTGGAGGCCCTGCGGGCGGACTGACCCGCCAACCCAACTGCAAGGAGAGAACAGCTATGAGAATGAAACGACCCCTGGCGCTGCTGCTGGCCAGCGCGGCCCTGGCGGGCATGCTGACCTTCCCGGTCCCCGCCGGCGCCGCCTCCGCCTCCGCCTTCACCGACATCTACGACACCGCCACCGCCCAGGCCGCCGAGACCCTGCGCCTGCTGGGCATCTTCGACGGCACCGGCGGCGCCTCCTTCCAGCCCGACCGGGCCCTCACCCGGGCGGAGTTCTGCAAGCTGGCGGTGGAGCTCATGGGCAACGGGGACAAGGTGGCGGCCCAGATGAACCGCACCGTGTTCCAGGACGTGCCCAGCACCCACTGGGCCCGGGGCTACATCGCCGTGGCCACCCAGGGCAGCGCCAGCGGCGCCGGCGAGGACGCCGTCACCACCTCCGGCATCATCCGCGGGGACGCCTACGGCAACTTCAACCCCGACCGTGCCATCACCTACGGCGAGGCCGTCACCATCCTGGTGCGGATCCTGGGCTACGGGGACAGCGACGTGGGCATGATCTGGCCCGATGGCTACCTGGCCAAGGCCGCTGAGCTGGAGCTCACCGGGGGGCTGAGCCTCGCCGCCGGGGACACCATCACCCGGGGCCAGGCGGCGGTGATGATGGAGCGCCTTCTCTACGCCGACAGCAAGGACGGCAAGGAGTACCTCACCGCGCTGGAGTGCACCATCACCGACGAGACCATCCTCTTTGACGTGGCCGCCACCGCCCCCGACGGCTCCTCCGGCGTGGAGGTGGCCCAGGACAAGGTCTACAAGACCGACCACGCCCCCTTCGACCAGGATCTGGTGGGCCGGCGGGCCAAGCTGGTGCTGGACAAGGACGAGAAGGTGGTGGACATCCAGCCCTCCACCAACGGCACCCAGCAGGTGCTCACCGTCCAGAGCCTGGAGTATGACACCCTGAAGGCCACCGGCGGCGCCAGCGTCTCCATCGAGGAGCCCAAGGAGACGGTGGTGTGGAAGGACGGGAAGGAGACCACCTACGAGGACGTCTACCTCTCCGGACTCACCGCCGGCACCCAGGCGGTGCTCCAGTACTCCGCCGCCGGCGAGCTGGAATACATCTTCCTTCGTGGCTCCGCCAAGTCGGACAGCACCACCCGGGTGGTGAAGAACAAGCCCACCTACTCCGACGACCTGGCCTACACCGTCTACAAAAACGGCGTCCTGGCCAAGGGCTCCGACATCCGCCAGTACGACGTCGCCACCTTTGACGAGGCCAACAACGTGCTGTACGTCTCCGACGCCCGCATCACCGGCATCTATGAAAACGTCTATCCCAACCGGGAGACCCCGGCCACCATCACCCTTCTGGGCCACGAGTTCCCGGTGCTCTCCAGCGCCGCCTCCGACCTGAGCCGCTTCCAGATCGGCGACACCATCACCCTCCTCCTCTCCCACAACGGCCAGGTGGCCGGCGCGGTGGACCCCTCGGTGGCCAAGTCCACCGCGGTGGGCACGGTGAAGAGCATCGAGGGCGGCACGGCCACCGTCGCCTGCATCAACCTCAAGGACGAAACCGGCAAGTCCCTGGAGCTCTCCGGCGGCACCTCCTATACCGACAAGCGGGCCGAGGAGATGATCGGCCAGCTGGTGACGGTCTCCTCCGCCTCCAAGAGCCGGATCACCATGAGCAAGCTCACCGGCAAGGGCTCCGACGCCCCCCTGAACGTGGCCGAGGAGCGGATGGGCACGGTAAAGCTCTCCGACAACGTGAAGCTCTACGAGCAGGTGGGCCGCGGCACCCTCACCGAGATCGAGCTGGAGGACATCACCCGGAATACCGTCCCCGCCGACCTCATCACCTACGTCCGCAAGGATTACAACGGCGACGCCGACATCGTGGTCTTTGGCGATGTCACCGGCGACCGCTATGACTACGGCATCTCACAGGTCTCCTCCAGCACGGAATCGCTGCCCTCCCTCGGCGATTCGGACGGCGGCACGGCCACCTATTCCTATGTGAAGGTCACCAATGCCCTGGGCACCTCCTCTCTGGGCGGCACCAACGGTCTGCTCCTCAACAACGGCGAGACCATCCGAAACGGCCGCTATATCGGCATCGTGGAGGGCCCCGCCCGAATGGACGACAAGGTCACCCTGGGCGGCTATGTGGAGCTCCTCTCCGCCGATGTGCGCAGCTCCGACTTTGACGTGGACGCCATGACGGTGACCACCAGCAGCATGGTCCTGCCCATCTCCGACCGGGTCATGTGCTACAACGAGACCACCGAGGAGTGGTTCTCCGTGGGCGAGGGCCAGAGCGACGAGGACTTTGTGAACGCCCTCAACCTGGCCC
>DXDV01000241.1 GCA_019115345.1 Candidatus Intestinimonas stercorigallinarum
AATGCCGCCGGGCGGCGGAGGAGCTGCGGCAGCTCCACACCATCCTGCCCGAGCTGGAGGAGGAGGTGCCCGACGGCCTCCACCAGGCCATCATGGACAGGATCGGGGCGGAAAAGGTGGTCCCCCTCTCCGGCGCGCGGAAAAAGCGCGCCATCCGGCAGTGGGCCTCCCTGGCGGCGGTCTTTGCCGTGATCCTGCTGGGGGCGGGCGCCATGCGGACCTTCCTGGAGGGGGGCGGCTCCGGCGGAACAACGGACCCGACGGCGGGCGCCCCGGCGTCCACGGCCTTCTATCAGGAGGCGGACGGCGAGGCGGGAGCCGCCGCCCCGGAAGAGGCGGCGACCCAGGAGACGCCGGTCCCCGCGCCCGCCATGGAGACATATGACGGGGGCGGCGACAGTCCGGCGGAGGAGGCCCAGCTGGAGTACGGCGTGGAGGCGGAGAGCGGGGAGAGCGGCGGCGTCCGCATGATGCCGGCCGAGCAGCCGCAGCCCTCCGGGACCCCCGTGGCAGAGGGCGGGACGGCGGACAAGGAGGACAATGTCCAGGCCCAGGTCTCTGTTTTTGACATGACCCCGGAAGAGGACGCCTCCGCCCAGCAGACGGAGCCGGACGCCCAGACGGTGGAGGTTCTGACCGCCAACTGCGCCGCCTGGCTGGAGGGGTCCTCCTTCGAGCAGAAGGACCGGGTGGACGCCACCCTGGCGGCGGTGGCCCGGGTCACCCAGGAGGAGCTGGCGGCGGCGGTCTGTGACAGCGCCGGGCAGCAGGCCCTGCTGGACGACACCGACTGGGCGGTGACCCTGGGGGACACCTCCGGCCATGATTTCGCCATCCTCCTCTGCGACAGCGAGACCCTGGCGGTGCTGGGCTATGTGCCCATCGAGTAAGAGACAGCACAGCAAAGAGCGCGTACTCACGGTAAAGCGTGAGTACGCGCTCTTTTGTTTCGGAGGGCGGATGACGCCGCCGCCCGAGGGCTATGTCCGGGGCTGTGCCGCCCCGCCGGACGCGGTGGGCGGGTCCAGCAGCCCCGCCTGGATCCGGGCCTTCAGGTCCAGCACCTTTTCCTCGATCTGGGCCATGACGGCCAGGAAGGCGGCGTCCTCCCCGCCGCTGGGGTCCTCCAGGCCCCAGTCCTCCCGATGGGCGCAGGGCAGGCTTGGACACTGGACGTTGCAGCCCATGGTGACCACGATGTCCACCGGCGGCAGGCGGTCCAGGGGCTTGCTGTGCTGGGAGGCCTCCATATCGATGCCGTGGACCGCCCGCATCAGGCGGACCGCGTCGGCGTTGATCCGGCCGCCGGGCTCGGTGCCGGCGGAAAAGCTCTCGAACACGTCCCCGGCCAGCGTTTTCCCCAGGGCCTCCGCCATCTGGCTGCGGCAGGAATTGTGGACGCAGAGGAAGGCCACCTTGGGCTTTTCGCCTCTGGCCGGGGAGAAGGGGCAGCGCCTGCCGATGCACTGGCTGTTCCGGCTGCTGTAAGTGCAGAGGGGGACGGTCCGCGTCATCTCCACCCCCAGGCGCTCCCGGACGAAGTCCACGGCGGCCAGGACGGCCAGGAAGGAGTCCCGCTTGCAGCACCGGGGACCTCCCACCGCCCCGATGCGCTCCAGCGCCCGGGCGGTCATCTGGTTGCTCAGCCCCCAGGGCTCCCGGGTCAGGGGGGTGGAGGCGGTGGCGATGGCCAGGAACTGTCCCGCGCCGATCCCCGCGCCGCAGGCCCCCCAGAAGCCGCAGGCCCCTCCGGGGACGGCCTTTCCCCGGCTGTACGCCTCCCGGAGGGCCTGCTCCAGCTCCAGGGGCCCGCCGGCGTTTTTGTAGGCGGTGAGCAGGGCCGCGTCCACCATCACATGGTGTTCCGGGCCGTGCATGTGGCAGAAGGGCAGGTCCATCATCCGCCGGAGGATGGCCGCCGGGTCGGCGGAGGTCTCGGCCAGGCACAGGCCGAAAATGCTGTCCATGCCCTGGGTGTGGCAGTCGCCGCACACATAGTGGCCGTTCACGCAGCGGGTCTTGCTGGGCTCCTTTTTGTGGCAGACGGCGCACTCCATGGTCTCGTCCTGGGCCAGATATTCCAATGGAGCCTTACAGATCAGACATTCTTCCCTGTTCACGCGATTCTCTCCTCCTGGTTTTGCATCTAGCGGGCCGGCCGGCGGTAGGTGACGCGTCCGCCCACCATGGTGAGCGCCACGGTCAGGTCCTTGATCTCGGCGTGGGGCACGGCGAAGAGGTCCCGGTCCAGCACCACCAGGTCGGCGTATTTCCCCGCCTCCAGGGTGCCCAGGTCGGACTCCTCCCCCGCCAGGCGGGCGGGGCCGGTGGTGTAGAGGGCCGCCGCCTCCTCCGGGGTGAGCCGCTGCTCCGGCAGCCAGGGACCGCCGCCGCAGGGCCGGTTGACGGCGCAGTGGATGCCCCACAGGGGGGAGAAGTCCTCCACCGGGCTGTCCGAGCCGCCCCCCAGCGCCACCCCCGCCTCCAGCAGGGACTTCCAGGCGTAGCAGGAGGGCTCCCGCTCCCCCAGGCGGGGGGCCACCAGGGGAGCGTCGCTGGGCACGAAGGGGGGCTGCACGTCGGCCCCCATGCCCAGGGCGGCCATGCGGCGGTAGAGGGCCGTGTCGCCGATCTGGCAGTGGACCACCCGGTGGCGCAGGGGCTTGGGAGCGGCGGCCATGGCCTTCTCCACCGCGTCCACGAAGCGCTGGCAGGCGCCGTCCCCGATGGCGTGGCAGGCCGCCTGGAGCCCGCCCCTGTGACAGAGGTCCACCATCTCGTCCAGCTCGGCCTGGGTGTAGACCGGGATGCCCCGGTTGCCCGGGTCGTCGGCGTAGTCTGCCCGCAGGAAGGCGGTGCGGGCCCCCAGGCTGCCGTCCCCGATGAGCTTGATGTTGCACAGCTTCAGCCAGCCGTCTCCGTCGCCGCTCTTGAGCCCCCGGTCCAGCACCGCCCGGAGCTGGGGAGGGCGGGGGGTCTCCCACTCCTCCCGGATGCGTACCGGCATGGCGTCCCGGGCGGCCAGGGCGTCCACCGCCGCCCGGAGGGTGTCCCAGTCGGTGCCCTCGGGCCCCAAGTCGTCGCTGTGGACGGCGGTGAGCCCCGCGGCGGCGAAGCGCCGGCCGGTCTCCTCCAGAAGGGCCTCCGTCAGAGATTGGTCCAGCCGGGGGGCGAAGGACTTGATCCGGTCCAGGGCGGCCTCCCGCAGCACCCCGGTGAGGCGGCCGGAGGGGTCCTTGTCCAGGGCGCCGCCGGGAATGACGGTGCCCTCGTCGAAGCCCGCCAGGGCCAGGGCCTTGGCGTTGGCCGCCCCCACGTGGCCGCAGACCCGGTCCAGCACCACTGGGATGTCCCGGGAAATGGCCTCCGCCGCCGCCCCGTCGGGGAGGACGGGGACCGGGAAGCGGTTGTGGTCGAAGCCGTAGCCGATGACCCACTCCCCTGGGGCCAGGGACTGCCGGGCCACGTAGGCACGGCCCCGCTCCACCAGCTCCTCCACGGAGCTCACCCCCCGCAGGTCCAGCCGCCGGAAGCCCAGGCCGGTGAGGAGCATGTGCATGTGGCTGTCGGTGAAGCCGGGGAGGACGCAGCGGCCCTCCAGGTCGATGCGCCGGGTCTCCGGCGTGGCCAGGGCCAGGGCGGAGGCGTCCTCCCCCGCCAGGGCGACGCGCCCCTTTTGGATGGCCAGGGCGGAGACGGTGCGCCCGGCCATGGTGTGGATGACGCCGTTGTAAAGAATGGTGTCCATAGGCTGCTCCTTCCGAAAATTCCTCCCCATACGGCACGTGAGCCGCTCCGCCCTGTTCGGGTGGAGCGGCTCACGGAAGGGGTGCTCGTTACCGCTCTGCCGGGCGGAGGGGGCAGAGGGCTTATTCCACGGGACGGGCGTCCTGGAAGCGCATATTCCAGCTCCAGGCGGCGCCCATGGTGACGCCGGTGTAGTTGCTGTTCATCACCAGGTTTTTGGTGGGGTAGTAGACGAAGATGTAGGGCACGTCCTCGGTGATGATGTCGAAGGCCTGGAACATCAGGTCGTTGCGCTCGGTGGGATCGCTGCTCTGGGCCTGGAGGGAGATGAGCTCGTCCACCTCAGTGTTGGAGTAGGCGGCGGCGTTGGAGCTGTTGCCGCCCTGGTACAGCGGGGTGAGGTTGCCGGCGGGATCGGGCACGTCGGCCTCCCAGCCGGCCAGGATCATGTCGTAGGCGCGCAGGCCGTCGTCGCCCAGGATGTCGCCGAACTGATAGGCGGTGTGCTCGTCGGTGGAGACCTTGATGAGCTCCACGTTGATGCCCACCTGGTCCAGGTCGTTCTGGATGGCCAGGCCGATGGAGTTGGCCAGGCTTGTGGAGGAGATGTAGAGGTTGCAGTCGAAGCCGTCGGCCAGGCCGGCCTCGGCCAGGAGGGCCTTGGCCTGGTCCACATCATACTCCAGGGCGGGCTTGGTGGCGGCGTACTCGGTCCACCGCTCGGGCTCGATGGTGAAGAGGGCCTCGGAGGAGGGCAGCAGGCCGGCCGCGGTGCCGGCCTCCTTCACCAGGTTGTCCAGGATGGCCTGGAAGTTGATGGCGTGGTAGATGGCCTTGCGGACGTTCACGTCGTCGAAGGGGGCCTTGGCGTTGTTGAAGGCGATGTACTGCACGCCGAAGCCGTTGTTGGCCTGGAGGGTCAGGTTGGGATCGCTCTCCAGCACCTCCAGCATGTCGTAGGGGGGCGCCACGGAGCAGTCCACCTCGCCGGTCTGGAGGGCGGTCACCTGGGTGGTGGACTCGCCGATGATCTTAAAGACCAGGTTGTCGAAGTAGGCGGGATCGTCCCCCCAGTAGTTCTCGTTGCGGGTGAGGACCACCTCGGTGCCGTTCTGCCAGCTGACGAACTGGTAGGGGCCGGTGCCCATCAGGCCGCCCTCGGGGGTGCCCAGCTGGTCGCCCGCGGACTCGGCGTGGGCCTTGCTGATGACGTGGAAGGCGCAGGTGGCCACATAGTACTTGAAGGAGGCGTCGGGCTGGCTGAGGGTGATGGTGAGCTCCCAGTCGCCGGTCTGCTCCATGGAGCTCACGCCGTCGAACATCCAGCCCAGGAAGGAGGCGGTCTCTTCGCTGGCGGTGCGCTCCAGGGAGAAGAGCACGTCGTCCATGGTCATGGCGCTGCCGTCGGAGAAGGTCACGTCGTCCCGGATCTGGAAAACATAGGTCACGTCGTCCACCTGCTCCCAGTCGGAGGCAAGCATGGGCTGGATCTGGTTCTCGTCGTCAAAGACCAGCAGGCCCTGGGTGATCTGGTTGACCACGGGGTTGGTGGTGAAGTCGTAGGCAAAGGCGGGGTCCAGGGCCACGATGTCGCTGTCCAGCACCACGGTAAAGGTGTCCTTTTCCGTTTCCGTGGCCGCGGGCGCGGAGCCGGAGGGGGCGGCGCTGGTCTCCGCGCTGTCACCGCCGCAGGCGGCCAGCAGGGTGAAGATGAGGGCGGCGCTCAGGAGCAGGGAAAGCGGTCTTTGGATCCATTTCATACTCGTTCCTCCATTTCAAAAGATTCTCCTCGATATTCGAACGGCCCTCCCGGAAGGGCCGGATCGAACGGCTCAGACCTTGTGGCAGGCCACCAGATGTCCCCTCCCCACGTCCCGCAGGGCGGGGCGGGAGGCGCGGCACTCCTCCGAGCACCGGGCGCAGCGGTCGGCGAAGGGACAGCCGGAGGGCAGATCGATGGCGCTGGGGATATCCCCCTGCAGCACGATGCGGTTTTTCTTGTGGTCGGGGTCCAGGGTGGGGATGGCCGACATGAGGGCCTGGGTGTAGGGGTGGAGCAGATGGCCGAAGAGCTCCTCGGTCTCGGCCTGCTCCACCACCGTGCCCAGATACATCACGGCGATCCGGTCGCACAGGTGCCGCACCACCGCCATCTCATGGGAGATGAAGAGCATGGTGAGGGAGAACTTCTCCCGCAGGTCCATGAGCAGGTTGAGGATCTGGGCCTGGACCGACACGTCCAGAGCGGACACCGGCTCGTCGGCCACGATGAAGGCGGGGTCCAGCAGCAGCGCCCGGGCGATGGCCAGCCGCTGGAGCTGGCCGCCGGACATCTCGCTGGGGATGCGGTTCAGGGTGTCCTGGGAGAGATTGACCTCCCGGAGGAGGGTGGCGATCTTCTCCTCGGCCTGCTGGGCGGGGAGACGGTGGACCTTGGCCACCTCCCGCAGGGCGGCGCCGATCTTCTGCTTGGGGTTGAAGGAGGCGTAGGGGTTCTGGAAGATCATCTGCATGTTCCGGCGCAGGGGCTTGAGGTCCCTGCCGGAGAGGTGGGTGATGTCCTGCCCCTGGAAGGACACCGACCCCTCGGTGATGGTCTCCAGCCGGAGGAGGCACCGGCCCAGGGTGGACTTGCCGCAGCCGGACTCCCCCACCACGCCGAAGATCTCGCCCTTGGCGACGGACAGGGAGACGCCCCCCACCGCGTGGAGCAGCTTGGGCTTCTCCCCCAGCTTTTTGGAGGAGATGGGGAAATTTTTGACCAGGCCGGCGGCCTGGATGACAGCTTCGCTCATGGCTGGTCAGCCCTCCCGTTCAGAGACTTGAAGCAGGCCGCCAGATGGCCGCCGCCGCAGTCCCGCAGCGGCGGATAGGCGCTCCGGCAGGCGTCGCCGGCATGGGGACAGCGGGGGGCGAACATACAGGACTCCGGCGGCTCGAAGAGGGCGGGGGGACTGCCCGGGATGGTCTCCAGCCGGCCGCCCCGGCCCTCCTCGCCGGGGATGGAGCGGATGAGGGCCCGGCTGTATGGGTGGCGGGCGCCGCTGAGGAGGGCCCGGGTCTCCCCGGTCTCCACCACCTTGCCCGCGTACATCACCGAGATCCGGTCGCAGGTCTCGGCCACCACGCCGAAGTTGTGGGTGATGAGGAGGATGCTCATGCCCATGTCCGCCGAGAGCTGCTGGAGCAGCTCCAGGATCTGGGCCTGGATGGTCACGTCCAGGGCGGTGGTGGGCTCGTCGGCGATGAGGAGCTTGGGAGCGCAGGCGATGGCCATGGCGATCATCACCCGCTGCTGCATGCCGCCGGAGAGCTCGAAGGGGTACTGCCGGCACCGCTTGGCCGCCGGCTCGATGCCCACCTTGGAGAGCATCTCCTGGGCCTTTTCCCGGGCCTCGGCCTTGCCGGCCTTGGCGTGGAAGCGGTACATGTCGGCGATCTGGTCCCCGATGGTCATGAGGGGGTTGAGGGAGGTCATGGGGTCCTGAAAGATCATGGAGATGGCGCTCCCCCGGAGCTTTTCCATCTCCCGGTCGGAGAGGGTGAGCAGCTCCCGGCCCTCAAAGCGGATGCTCCCCCGCATGCGGCTGCGCTGGGGGTTGTGGAGGCGGAGGATGGACTTGGCCGTCATGGACTTCCCGCAGCCCGATTCCCCCACCACGCCGTGGATCTCGCCGGGGCGGATGGCCATGTCCACGCCGGAGAGGGCGTACACGATGCCCCGGGTGGACATGAGCTCCACGGTGAGGTTTTCGATCTCAAGCAGGTTTTCCACTGGGGACGCCCTCCTTCCTCTTCTTCAGGTATTTGCGCTCGTACTTGCGGAAGCTGGGCAGGGCGGTCTGGGACTGGTCCAGATACTGGTGGAGGCCGTCGCTGAAAATGTTGAGGGCGACCACCACCACCACGATGACCAGACCGGGGATGAGGGAGAGCAGGGGGTTCATCAGCAGCACGGCCCGGCCCTCGTCCAGCATGGAGCCCCAGTCGGCCTGGGGGGGCTGGGTGCCCAGGCCCAGGAAGGAGAGGGAGGCCATGTCCAAAATGGCGTAGGCGATGTCCAGGGTGATCTGCACCAGGATGGTGGAGATACAGTTGGGGAGGATGTGGCGGTACATGATGCGCAGGTCGGAGTAGCCCAGGGAGTCGCAGGCGGCCACATAGACCTTGTTTTTCTCCACCAGGGTGAGGGAGCGGGTGAGCCGGGTGAGCATGGGCACGTAGACGATGCCCAGGGCCAGCACGGCGTTGAAGGTGTTCCGCCCCAGGCCGGCCACGAAGATGAAGGCCAGCAGCAGGGAGGGGAAGGAGAGGAGCACGTCGCAGCAGCGCATGATGGCGGTGTCCACAAAGCCGCCGTAGTAGCCCGAGGCCAGGCCCAGGGGGATGCCCACGATCATGGAGATGGCCACCACGCCGATGGCGCTGAGCAGGGCGGTGCGGCCGCCGAAGAGCACCCGGGAGAAGAGGTCCCGCCCGTTCTGGTCGCAGCCGAACCAGTGCTCGGCGGAGGGGGGCGCCAGGCGGTTGTAGAGGTCATTGACGTCGGGGTCGTAGGGGGCGATGACGGGGGCCAGAGCGCAGGCCGCCACGATGACCACCAAAACCACGAAGGCCACCGTGACGGCGGGGGTGAAGAGCCTGCCGTAGTGCTTCTTTTTGGACCGGTAGAGGGGTCCATGGCCGATAAACGCGGAAAACATATCCTAACCTGTCCCCCTTATTTCATCCGGATCCTGGGATCGAGGACGGCGTACAGGATGTCCACGACCAGGTTGATGCACAGGAATACAAAGACCATCAGCAGGGTGACCCCCTGCACCACCGGGTAGTCGGCGGCCTTGATGCCGCTGATGAGCAGATCCCCCAGGCCGCCCATGGCGAACACGCTCTCCACCAGCACCGCCCCCACCAGGGTGGCGCCGATCTGAATGGAGGCCACGGTGATGACGGGGATGAGGGCGTTTTTCAGGGCGTAGGTGATGATGACCCGGCGGCGGGGAAGGCCCTTGGCGGTGGCGGTGCGGATGTAGTCGGAGTTGAGCTGCTCGATCATGGTGGTGCGGGTGATGCGGCTGGTGAGGGCCACCATGTTCAAGGCCAGGGCCACCGAGGGGAGCACCATGTGGTAGAGGCTGTCCCACAGGCCCTCGCCGGTCCCGAAGGGGGGGAAGAGCTGGAGGTAGTTGGCAAAGACCAGCATGAGGACGATGGCCGTCAAAAAGACCGGGGAGGCCACGAAGATCAGCGTGAGGATGGACAGCAGCTTGTCCACCCAGGTGTTCATCTTCACGGCGCTGATGACGCCCACCGGGATGGCGATGGCGATGGCCAGCACGCCGCTGAGGGCCACCAGGCCCAGAGTGGTGCCGATCCGCTGCTGGATGAGGGAGCCCACCTCCTGGCGGTACTGGTAGCTCTCCCCCAGCGTGCCGTGGAAGATGCCGGAGATCCAGATGAAGTACTGCTCCACCGGGCTCTTGTCCAGGTGGAACTGGACGCGCAGCTCCTGCTTGGTCTCCTCGCTCACCGCCTTGCCGCCGGTCATGGAGGCGATGGGGTCCGAGGGCGTGATCCGGACCATGGCGAAGATCAACACCGAGACCACGACGAGGACCAGCGCCATTTGGACAATGCGTTTCAGGATAAACTTTCCCACCAAAACACCCCATTTTTCAGCAGCGCGCGCCGCGCCGCAAAGGCGCCGCGGGCCGCGTCAGACGGTAAGAGCCGCGCTGCCGTGCGTTTTAGATATAAAAAAGGCGGCAGGACGCGTGAAACGCCTCTCTGCCCCCACTTTTCACCGGCGCCCTGCCGTGTAGCTATCAAATTATGGTGCATGCAATGAAAAAATACGTTCTTTTCCTCAAATATCATGAAAAATCATACAACATATTACAGTTCCTGTCAAGGTTTAAGATAGACAAAAAAACAAAAACAGACAAAAGGAAGGCGGCCGGGAAGGGTTGGACGTATGGTCCGCCGGAAAGGCATGGCGGGAGGAACGGCCGTTCTCAGGCTGTCGAAAAAGTCCCCCAAGGGACTTTTTCGACAGCCTGCATCCCGTTCCTTTCCCGCCCTAAAGAGGGCGGAAAAGTTCTCGCTTTGCTCGCCGCAGCCCTTGCCCCGCAAGGGCTGCGGGGGATGTCATCCCATTCGAGGCGGACTGCCGCCCCCTCGAGCTCCCCTGCGCCTCTGCGGCGCGTCTGCCATCTCGCGGAGGGTTTTCGACAAGCTGAGAGCGCCCGTGAGGAGCCTTGCGTCTCCTCACGGACGCTCTTTCGGTCGTCACACCAGGGTCCAGTCCTGGCTCTCCCGCTGGAGCTCCACCATGCGGCGGTAGAGGCCGCCCTGGGCCAGCAGCTCCGCCGGTTTCCCCTGCTGGGCCACCCGGCCCTTTTCCAGCACCACGATGTGGTCGGCCCCCGCCACGGTGCGCATCCGGTGGGCGATGACCAGCACCGTCTTTCCCCGGAGCAGGCGGGACAGGGCGGCCTGGACGGCGCTCTCGTTTTCCACGTCCAGGCTGGCGGTGGCCTCGTCCAGCAGCACCACCGGGGCGTCCTTCAGCAGGGCCCGGGCGATGGAGAGGCGCTGCCGCTCCCCGCCGGATAGGGTGGAGCCGTTCTCCCCGATGACCGTCTGGTAGCCCTGGGGCAGCCTTTGGATGAACTCGTCGCACCGGGCGGCCTTGGCCGCCGCCAGCACCTCCTCATCGGTGGCCCCCCGCTTGCCCAGGCGGATGTTCTCCATCACCGTGTCCCGGAAGAGGACCACATCCTGGAACACCATGGAGTAGTGCCCCAGCAGGGTCTCCGGGTCCACGGCGGACACGTCCGTCCCGCCCAGGGTCACCCTGCCGCCGCTCACGTCCCAGAACCGGGCGGCCAGCTTGCAGGCGGTGGACTTGCCCCCGCCGGAGGGGCCGATGAGGGCGGTGACCTCCCCCTGTTTGGCGGTGAAGCTCACGTCCTCCAGCACGCCCGCCCCCTCCCGGTAGGCGAAGGATACGTGGTCGAAGGCGATGTCGTAGTTCCGGGGCTGGAAGTCCTCCGTCCCCTCCTGGACCGGCTGCTCCAGGATGGCGCGCATCCGCTCGATCTGGAGCTTGGCGCTGAAGGTGGCGGCGATGTTCTGGAGCACCACCCCCAGGGGATCGTAGAGCCGGGCGGCGGCGAAGAGGAAGCCCAGGAAATAGAGGAAAGAGAGCTCCCCCGCCAGGAGCAGCCCCCCGCCGGTGAGCACCGTGGTGGCAAGGCCCAGCCGCAGGAAGGCCTGGGCGGAGCAGACAAAGACCCCGGTGGCCAGCTCCGAGCGGATGGAGCCCCCCTCCATCTTCCCAAGCTTTTCCTCCAGCTCCGCCAGATAGGCCTCCTGACGGCTGCACGCCTTGATGTCCCGAATGGTCTCCAGGCCCTCCTGGATGCAGTCGGCCACCGCCCGCTTGTTCAGGATGTTCTTCGTGCCGAAGGCGTCCTGGATCTTTTTGGAGCCCGCCGTCAGCGCCGCCGCCACCGGCACCACCCACAGCACCGCCAGGGCCATCCGCCAGTCGAAGCGGAACATGCACGCCCCGATGACGGCGGTGGACAGGATGGAGGCGAACAGCTGGGGCACATAGTGGGAAAACATCTGGTCCAGGGAGGAGCAGTCGGCGATCATGGCGGCGGTCAGGTCGCTGAGGTCCCGGCTGCCGAAAAAGCTCAGGGGCAGCTTCCGCAGGGTCTCCGCCAGGCTCACCCGGCGGCTGGCGCTCTCCTGATAGGTGGCCAGGTACAGGGCGGCGTACTGGAAATAGTGGAGGACGAACAGCAGGGCCAGCACCGCCAGTCCCCATCCCGTACAGAGCCAAAACCGCTCCATGGGGCTGCCGCCCCCCTCCAGCGCGGCCAGCAGCTGCCCGATGGTGAACATCACCGCGCCCACCGGGAGCATCAGGCTCAGGTTGCACACAAAGCACCAGAGGACCGCCTTCACCAGGTCCTCCGCCCCCTTCTCGCTCAGGGCGAAGAGGTGCTGCAATTTCTTCGTCATACCCCTTCCTCCCTTCCCACCTTCCACTGGGCGCTGCGCTGGTAGTCGGCCCACATGGCGGCGTAGAGGCCGCCCCGCTCCAGCAGCGCGGCGTGGGCGCCCTGCTCCACGACCCGTCCGTCAGAGAGCACCAGGATGCTGTCCGCGTTCCGGACGGTGGAGAGCCGGTGGGCGATCATCAGCACCGTCTTGCCCCGGGTCAGCGCCTCGAAGGCCCGCTGGATCTGCAATTCATTTTCGGGGTCTGCGAAGGCGGTGGCCTCGTCCAGCACCACGATGGGCGCGTCCTTCAAAATGGCCCGGGCCAGGGCGATGCGCTGGGCCTCGCCGCCGGAGAGGTAGACCCCCTTGGCCCCCACCACCGTGTCCAGGCCGTCGGGCAGCTTTTCTAAAATATTATCGCACTGGGCGGCGTGGGCGGCGGCCAGGACCTGCTCCCTTGTGGCGCCGGGCCGGGCAGAGCGGATGTTCTCCAGCAGGCTCTGCTTGAAGAGCCGGGTGTCCTGGAACACGAAAGCCACCTGATCCATCAGGGCCTTTTCGTCCAGCGCCCGCACGTCGGTCCCACCCACCAGGACCTTGCCGGAGTCCACGTCCCAGAACCGGGGGATCAGACTGGCGGCGGTGGTCTTGCCCCCGCCGGAGGGCCCCACCAGGGCCGCCACCTGTCCCGGCCGGACGGAAAAGCTCACGTCCTCCAGGGCGGGGCGGTCCCCGCCGGGGTAGGTGAAGGTCACGTGGTCAAAGTCCACCGCCGCGCTCTGGGGCCGCCGCCCCGCCTGGGGCTGCTCCATGGGCCGCCGGCCCATGATCTCATCCAGGCGGCCCATGGCCTCGCTGGCCTCCATCACAGCCTCGCTCATGTACATGATCCGGTTGATCATGGCCCCGCAGGCCGGGGCGAAGAGGGCGTAGAAGATGAAGTTCACCAGCACCGCGCGCGCGTCCCCCGCCGAGGCCAGCAGCAGTCCCGCCGGGATCAGCAGGGCGAAGGTGCCGTTGATGGCCGTGAGGAAGCAGGTCTGCCCCACCCGGCAGCTCATGGCGTACTGGCTGGCCAGAGCGCTGTAATCCTGGATGGCGGCGTAAAAGGCCTTGAAGGAGTAGACCGTCTGCTGGAACATCTTCACCACCGGGATGCCCCGCACGTATTCCACCGCCTCGCCGCTCATCCGCTCGATCTCCCGCTGGTAGCGGTGGAAGAAGCCGGCGTTCTTGCCCCCCATCATCATGCACATGCTCAAAAGGGCCAGCACCATGGTCAGGAGGCAGAGCAGGCCCATCCGCCAGTCGAAGAGAAAGAGCATCACGATGGCGGCGATGGGGGTCACCACCGTGCCCGCCAGGTCGGGCAGCTTGTGGGCCAGCAGGTCCTCGGTGAGTCCGGCGTTGTCGTCGATGAGCTTGCGCAGGCGGCCCGACTGATTGCCGGTGAAAAAGCCCAGGGGCAGGGTGAGCACATGGGCCATGGCCGCCTTCCGGATGTTCCGGGCGGTGCGGAAGGCGGCCAGGTGGGTACACATCAGGGCGGCGAAGTAGAGGGCGATGCTGCCCACGGCGAACCACACCGCCGTCCAGCCCCACCGCTCCAGCCCGGTGACGCCGGACAGATCGGGCCAGGCGGCCAGGGCCGTCCGGGCCGCCAGCCAGACGCACACATAGGGGACGAGCCCCAGCACCGCCGACAGGGCGGAGAGCAGGCAGCCCAGCGCCGTCAGCCGCCGGTGTCCCCCGGCGCAGCCCAGGATGCGCCCCAGGCTGCTTTGCTTGTTTTCCTTCAATGGTATCCCTCCTCAAAGGTTAGCTTAAGCTAACTTATATCCAAAAAAGACGGGGGTCAGTCCCCCATCCATTTCAGCCATCCGGCGGTATAGAAGTCCCGCAGCTGCTCCACATAGCGCCGGGCCATCTCCAGAGATATGTCGTGGATGACCACCTCGAAGATCCCGTTGAACATGCCGCTGGCGACGATGTGGCAGAGCTGCCGGTCCAACTGGGGCACCTGGCGTCCCAGGCGGCGGAGGACCTCTATGTACGCCAGGGTGGCGTCCACCTCCACCTCCACCATGTTGTGGACAAAGTGCTCATAGGAGGTCCCCTCCGCCCGGCAGATGAGCAGCTTCACCGGCGAGCGGTGGGTGCAGATGTACTCCACCATCCAGTTGAGGTACTCGTTGGACGCCTCCCCCATGTGGGTGGGCTGCTCGGCCTCGGGCAGCTGGGCAAAGGCGGCCTGGGACTCCATGAAGGGCCCCATCAGGGCGGCGGCGTGGGGCTCCACGATGGAGGCGAAGAGGGCCTCCTTGCTGGAAAAATAGCCGTAAAAGGCCCCGGTGGTCACCCCGGCGTTTTTCACGATCTGCCGCAGGGAGGCCCCCAGAAAGCCCTTCTCCAAAAATTCCTCCATAGCGGCCCGCTGGATCTTCTCCAGAGTGGCGGTGGACTTCTCCTCCATATCGGCCTCCATATAACAGTGTGATATAACGCTGTTATAATAAGCCCCCTCGACCGATCTGTCAAGGGGGTAAAGCAGGGTTTGTGGAAAAAAGTCCCGGCGGGCGGCAAGTGTGGGCTTGCCGCCCGCCGGGGAGAGGGGATACGGGGGAGCGCCGGTTCAGCCCAGCAGCTCGGTCTCCAGGTCGGAGAGCATGAGGTCCAGGGCGGTGATGCCGCCCTCGGCGGTGTACCACACGGCGGGGTGGGCCAGGTAGACGATGCTGCCGTTTTGATAGGCGTCGGTGCCCATCACCAGCTCGTTTTCCACGATCTCCCGGGCCAGCTGGGCCCCGTCGGTGCCGATGGCGGCGTCCCGGTCCATGACGAAGATGTAGTCGGGGTCCTTTTCCACGATGAACTCGAAGGAGGCCTCGTTGCCGTGGGTGGAGGTGTCGATCTCGGCGTCCACGCCGATGTTCTCAAAGCCGATCTCCCGGCCGATGATGGAGCAGCGGCCGTCGTTGCCCAGCACGTTGAAGCTGCCGCTGGTGCACATGCCCACGATGGCGGTCTTGCCGGCGGCAAACTCCTGGAGGGCGGCGACGCGGCTGTCGAAGCCGGCCATCAGGCTGTCCACCTGGTCCTCCAGGCCGAACATGGAGGCGATGATCCCGGCGTTCTTCCGGACGCTCTCCACCACGCCCAGCTCGGTGTCGGTGGCCAGGTAGACCACCGGGGCGATCTCGCTCAGGGCGTCGTAGGAGCTGGCCAGGCGGCCGCCGATGAAGATGACGTCGGGCTCGCAGGCCATGACGGCCTCCAGGTCGGCCTCCTTGATGGTGCCCAGGTTGGCGATGTCATCGGTGATGTAGTCCTGGAGGTAGTCCAGGCTGGTGGAGGCGGCGCCCACCACCCGGTCCCCCACGCCCAGGGCGTCCAGGATGTCCAGGGAGGCCATGTCCAGGATGGCGATGCGCTGGGGGTCGTAGGGGACGGCCAGCTCCACCGCCTCCCGGCTGCCGTTGAGGGAGGTGATGGTGACGGAGGTGGGGGCGGCCTCGGTCTGGGCGGGGGCGGAGCTCTCAGGCGCGGAGCTCTCGGTGGCGGCGCCGCCGGAGCAGGCGGCCAGGGACAGGCTCATGGCCAGGGCCAGGGCAAGAGAGAGGATTTTTTTCATGCTGTAACTCCTTTTCTAAAAAGTACTGAAAATGGGGTCAGTAGTAGATGGACAGGGGCTTTCCCGCGATGGTCAGGATCTCGAAGTCCACCTGGTAGATCTGAGACAGATTTTCCTTGGTCATCACCTCCTCCACCGTGCCGAATTTGGCGATCTTCCCGTCCTTGAAGGCGCAGATGTAGTCGGAGTAGAAGGCCGCGTAGTTGATCTCATGGAGGACCAGGATCACCGTCTTTCCCAGCTCGTCGCACAGGCGGCGGACGATCTTCATCATGTTGGTGGCGTGGTAGATGTCCAGGTTGTTGGTGGGCTCGTCCAGGAGGACGTATTCCGTGTCCTGGGCGATGACCATGGCGATCAGGGCCCGCTGGCGCTGCCCGCCGGAGAGCTCGTCGATGAAGCGGTCCTGGAAGTCCTCCAGCTCCATGTAGGAGATGGTCCGGTCGATGATCTTCTCGTCCTCCGGGGTGGTGCGGCTCCCCGAGTAGGGGAAGCGGCCGAAGGTCACCAGCTCCCGGACGGTGAGCTTCATCTGGATGTTGTTGCTCTGGGTCAGGATGGCCAGGCGCTTGGAGAGCTCCTTGCTCTTCCACTTGCCGATGTCCCTCCCCTCAAAGTCCACCAGACCGCTGTCGTGGGCGATGAGCCGGGAGATCATGCCCATCACCGTGGACTTGCCCGCCCCGTTGGGGCCGATGAGGGAGATCACCTTCCCCTTGGGGATGGAAAAGCTCACCCCGTCCACCACGGTCTTGCCGTCGTACTGCTTGGTCAGTTCCTGGATGCGCATCGTTACACCTTCTTTCTTGTGAGAAGCAGATAGAGAAAATAGAGCCCGCCGCCCACGGTGATGAACACGCTCACCGGCACGGCGTAGGAGTAGACGTGCTCCACGATGAGCTGCCCGCCCACCAGCACCACCATGCCGAAGAGGGCGGAGCCCAGCACCAGCTGGCTGTGCCGGAAGGTGCGGAGGAGCTGCCGGGAGAGGTTGGCGATGATGAGACCCAGGAAGGAGATGGGGCCCACCATGGCGGTGGCCACGGCGATGCACAGGGTCACCCCCAGCAGCAGCCGGCGGATGCACCGGTCGTAGTCCACCCCCAGGTTGATGGCCTGCTGCTTGCCCAGGGTGAGCACGTCCAGCAGGGCCAGATCCCTCCGCAGCGCAAAGATGATGGCGGCCAGCAGCACCAGGCAGAGCGCGATGATCTCCGAGTTGATGTTAGAGAAGCTGGCCACCAGGGTGGCCAGGAGGGCGTCGTACTCGTTGGGGTCCATCAC
>DXDV01000242.1 GCA_019115345.1 Candidatus Intestinimonas stercorigallinarum
TTTATTACGAATATTCTCATTTTTCTGATGCCCTTCGTGATACTGTTTCTGCCCGCGGCCTTGATTTTAGGCAGCAAGGCGGGCAAATGGCTGTGCCGGCATTTTGAATATGTGCCCTAATTTGGGGGGGCCCTGGACGAAACAGGAGCCTGCCGCGGCGCGGCAGGCTCCTGTTATAGATCCGCTCAGTCCTGGTCCCAGTTGTGCCAGACGTTCTGCACGTCGTCGTTGTCCTCCAGCAGGTCGATGAGCTTCTCCATGTTCTTGATGTCGTCCTCATTTTCCAGTTTGACGTAGTTCTGAGGCACCATCTCCACGGCGGCCTGCAGGAAGGTGTAGCCCTTCTCCTCCAGAGCGGCCAGAACGGTACCGAAGGCGTCGGGATCGGTGTAGACCTCGAAGGTCTCCTCCTCCACCTGCATGTCGTCGGCGCCGGCGTCCAGGGCGTCCATCATGACGGTATCCTCGTCCAGATCCTCTTTCTCGATGACGATGACGCCCTTGCGGTCGAAGGACCAGGACACGCAGCCGGTGGCGCCCAGGCCCTTGCCGTACTTGTCCAGCAGGTGGCGGACCTCGGGGGCGGTGCGGTTGCGGTTATCGGTGAGGGCGTCCACGATCACGGCCACGCCGGAGGGGCCGTAGCCCTCGTACACCACGTTCTCATAGCTGTCGGTGTTGCCGGAACCCAGGGCCTTGTCGATGGTGCGCTTGATATTGTCGTTGGGCATGTTGGCCGCTTTTGCCTTGGCGATGACGGTGGCCAGGCGGGAGTTGTTGTTGGGGTCGCCGCTGCCCCCCTGCTTCACCGCCACGATCATCTCGCGGGCGATCTTGGTGAACATCTGGGAGCGCTTGGCGTCGGCCGCGCCCTTGGTTTTCTGGATATTATGCCACTTGGAATGTCCTGACATTGGATTCGTCCCCTTCTGCAATTCTCAAAAATAGCGAAAGTATTCTATCATAAAGGCCCATGCGGCGCAAGTCCTAGCAGTAAGAAAATACCTCTCTGTGCCGCTGGGTCAGCAGGATCTCCACCTCTGGGAAGGCCCGGCGGAGGGCGTCGGCCACAATGGGACAGATCACGTTTTCGGTGGGATAGTGTCCGGCGTCGATGAGGTTGAGCCCCATGTCCCGGGCGTCCAGGAACTGGTTGTACTTTACGTCTGAAGTGACGAAGGTATCGCAGCCCAGGGCCAGGGCCAGATGGCCCATATCGCCGCAGGCGCCGCCCCCCACTGCCACCCGGGACACGGGCCGGCCGGCGTCCACGTACCGGACGCCGTTGGCCCCCAGAGCCTCCTTCACAAAGGCGGCGTAGTCCGCCGTATGGGTGGGCGCACCGGCGGGAGCCTTCCCCGCCCGGCCGATGCCGATGGGACGGCCCTGGCGGTCGGTACCGGAGGGCTCCAGCACCACCGTATCGGTGAGACCCAGGCGGGCGGCCAGGGCGTCGTTGACGCCGCCCACCGAGGCGTCCAGATTGGTGTGGGCGCAGATGGCGGCGATCCCGTCCTCCGCCAGCGCCAGCAGGGTCCGCCCCGTGGGATCGCCGTCCGTCAGGGAACGGATGGGGTGAAAGATGACCGGATGGTGGGAGACGATGAGCTGCGCTCCCTGCTGCGCGGCCTCCCGCGCCACAGCTTCGGTGATGTCCAGCGACACCAGCAGCCGGGTAACGGTCTTGTCTCCCCGGCCCACCAGGAATCCGGCGTTGTCAAAGTCCATCTGGGTCTCAAAGGCCGCCAGGCCGTCCAAAAAGTCAAATACCGCCTTTACCGTTGCCATGTATCCCACTCCTCCTTCATCTGAACAAGCGACTCGGCCAGGACCTCCATCCGGGCCAGGCGTGCCTGGTCCTCCGCCCGGCTGGATCGGCGCAGGCCCTCCACCGTGCGGACGGCCCTCCGGCACAGCCGTTCCAGATATGCTCCCCGCAGCGGAGAGACCATTCCACGGTATTGCCGCCCCGCCCATTCCTCCGCCGGTGTGAGGGGGACCATAGACCCAGGAATGGCGGCCAGCAGGACATACATGGTCCTCCCCTCCATCACCAACTCCTCGCCGGTGATGCGGAAGCCATTGCGCCAAAGCCAGCCCCGCAGCTCCTCCACCGAGGTCATGGGCTGGAGGAGAAAGATGTGCTCACCCGAAGCCGCCCATGGGCAGGCGCCTAAAATGGCGGCGATGGTCTCTCCACCCATGCCGGCGATGGCGCACACGTCCACCTCATTCCCCCGGATGGGGGCGAGCCCATCGCCGAGGCGGAAGGAGACCTTGGCGGTCAGGCCGTGCCGCCGGGCGGTCTCCCGGGCCTGCTCCAGGGGTCCTGTCCGCAGGTCGCTGGCGATGGCGCTTTGTATGATCCCCCACTCCAGCAGCCACACGGGCAGCCGGGCGTGGTCGGTGCCCACGTCGGCAAAGCGCGCCCCCTTGGGTACCTGCCGGGCCAGGGCCAGCAGCCGGGGCGTCAGTTCGATGGGTCTCACCCTCTTCTCCCCTTTCCATGGATCGTTGCATACAAAAACGGAGCGGTAACAACCGCTCCGTTTTGTACTGCGTCAGTTGGCGGCAGGAACGATGGAGTTGATCTTCTCCAGAAGGGCGTCCACATCTACGCCGTGGACCATGCAGGCCTGCTCCACGGTCTCGCCGCGGGAGGAGGGGCAGCCCAGGCAGTGCATGCCGATGGAGAGGAACACGGGCGCGGTCTCAGGGGCGATGTCCAGGATGTCGCCGATGATGGTATCCTTGGTGATGGTAGCCATAAAAATAAACCTCCAAAAAGCTAGGATTTGGGTATGCCTTAGTATACCCCATCATCCTTCATTTTTCAATAGGAAACGTAAGATTTCCGACAAAGAGAAAAAAGAGACGCCCGCGGGCGTCTCTTTTTCAAGCCGTATGAAATTTAGCGGCCCTGCTCCTCCCGCATGCGGGCGAAGCACTCGCTGCAGTAGACAGGACGGTCGGACTTGGGCTCGAAGGGGACCTTCGCCTCGCCGCCGCAAGCAGCGCAAGTGGCGGTGAAGTACTCGCGGGGACCGCGGGCAGCGGCCTTGCGGGCGTCACGGCAGGCCTTGCAGCGCTGGGGCTCGTTCTGGAAGCCGCGCTCAGCGTAGAACTCCTGCTCACCGGCGGTGAACACGAACTCCTGGCCGCATTCCTTGCATACAAGTGTCTTGTCTTCGTACATGATCTTTTCCCTCTCTTTGACTGTTTGCCCAGGTCCGGAATAAACCGACGGTGCTGGGACTGTAATATTGCGTTCAGCCTTTGCTGAAGTCGCCGGAAGAAATGTGCCGCGCTACCTTGCGCCGGATGCGCTGCACGGCGTTGTCCACCGCTTTCGGGGACCGGTCCACCCGGACCGCGATCTCCGCATAGGAATAGCCGCGGAGAAACAGGGTCAGGATCTTTGCCTCCAAGCCGGATAGCTGTCCCTTGAGCGTCCCAAGACGCTCCCGGCGCTCCTCCCTGCTGATATACATATCCTCAGGATTTTGTTGGGGCGGCCGGGACGCGGTATATGGATAACGGTCGGTATTCCCATCAAAAAGAGGGGGTTCGTAAGAGACATAGTGGTTAAGGGGGTCGTGCTTATCTCTGGCTGCCGCCCGTATGGCGGAGAGGATCCGATTTCGGATACAGGTCTCGGCGTAGGTACGAAAGGCGCTCCCCTTTTCGGGGAGGAATTCCCGGATGGCGCTCAGCAGACCCATCATGCCCTCCTGAATCAGGTCCTCACTGTCTCCGCCCGCCAGAAAATAGGGGCGGGCACAGATGCGCACCAGCCGGTGATAACGCACCACCAGGAGCTCTTCGGCGGCGCGGTCCCCCAAAGAGGCCCGCGCGCACAGTGTCTCATCCGGAAGCGTATTTTGGTCGGTGTCTGCTGATTTCATTCCAAGACTCCTTGCCTATTATAGGGCGAAAACACCCCGACTGTCAAGCATTTATGCAGATTATTTTAGCTCTTTCCGGAAGATCAAAGGGTTTTTATGAGATTTGCCAATCGGTTGGCACAGGCGTTGGCGGTCTCCTCGGTTTCGGCCTCCACCATGACCCGGACCAGTGCCTCGGTCCCGGAGGGGCGCACCAAAATACGGCCGTTGCCCGCCAGACCCTGCTCCTCCCCGGAGATGGCCTCCTTGAGGGCCGCCGAGGCCATGATGGCCTGCTTGTGGGCGTTGTCGGTCACAGAGACGTTGACCAGCACCTGGGGATACTGCCGGCAGTCGGCCACCAGCTCGGAAGCCTTGCGCCCGGAGGCCTTGAGGAGGCGCAGGAACTGGAGGGCGGTGAGCTGGCCGTCGCCGGTGGTGGCGTGCTCCAGGAAGATGGTGTGCCCCGACTGCTCGCCGCCTAGGACGAAGCCGTCCTGGAGCATCCGCTCCAGCACATTGCGGTCGCCCACGTCGGTGCACACCGCCTGCATGCCGTTTTCCGCCAGGAAGCGGTGGAGACCGATGTTGGACATCACCGTGGCCACGATGGTGCTGCCGGGCAGCTTGCCCTGCTCCTTGAGGGCGCGGCCGCAGGCGGCCATGATCTGGTCGCCGTCAATGGGGATGCCCGCCTCGCTGACGGCCAGGAAGCGGTCGGCGTCGCCGTCAAAGGCCAGGCCCAGGTCGTAATTCCCCGCCTTCACCATGGCGGCCAGGCTGTCGATGTGGGTGGAGCCGCAGTTGGTGTTGATGTTCACCCCGTCGGGGTCGGCGTTGATGATGTCGCAGTGGAGGCCGTCAAAACGGTCGAAGAGCTGGGGGGCGGTGGCGGAGGCGGCGCCGTTGGCGCAGTCCACCAGGATCCGCAGGCCGGAGAACCCCTCGGGGGCAGTGGAGACCAGGTGGTCGATGTAGTCGTCCCGGGCGCTCTCGTCGGCATAGATGACCTTGCCGATACCGTCGTGGGTCTTGAGGGGCAGCTTCTCCACGGCGCCGGAGAGGATCAGCTCCTCGATTTGGCCCTCCAGCTCGTCGGAGAGCTTGAAGCCCTGGCCGTTGAAGATCTTGATGCCGTTGTGCTCAAAGGGGTTGTGGGAGGCCGAGATGACCACGCCGGCGTCGGCCTTCCGGTCCACCGTCACCCAGGCCACCCCGGGGGTGGGAATGACGCCCAGATGGAGCACATCCGCCCCGGCGGAGCACAGGCCCGCCACCAGAGCGCCCTCCAGCAGGTCGGAGGAAACGCGGGTGTCCTTGCCGATGGCCACCAGGGGCTTGCGCCCCTCCTCCCCCCGGAGGACCTGGGCCGTGGCCAGGCCCACCTTGTATGCCAGCGTGGCGTCCAGCCCGGCGTTGACCACGCCGCGGATGCCGTCAGTTCCAAATAACTTGCCCATATGCGATCTCCTTTTTTCAAAGTTGGTCCGGAATCAAAAGCTCAGCTGGTCCATGCCCATCCCGCCGGGGACGGCCAGGCCCAGGTGCTCATAGGCCCGCCGGGTGACACAGCGCCCCCGTGGGGTCCGGGTGAGGAAGCCCATCTGCATCAGATAGGGCTCATAGACATCCTCCAGGGTGACGGCCTCCTCGTTGATGGTGGCGGCCAGGGTTTCCAGGCCCACCGGGCCGCCGCCATAGTGCTCGATGATGCTGCGGAGCATCCGCCGGTCTATGGCGTCCAGGCCCAGGTGGTCCACCTCCAGGGCGGTGAGGGCCTCGTCGGCCACCTTTCGGGTGATGACGCCCCCCGCTCTCACCTGGGCGAAATCCCGGACCCGCCGGAGCATCCGGTTGGCGATGCGGGGAGTGCCCCGGCTGCGGCGGGCGATCTCCATGGCGCCCTCGGCCTCGATGGGCACCTCCAGGATACCCGCCGAGCGCTTGACGATGCGGGAGAGCTCCTCCGGGGTGTAGAGCTCCAGCCGCAGGGTGACGCCGAACCGGTCCCGCAGGGGCGCGGAGAGCTGCCCCGCCCGGGTGGTGGCGCCGATGAGGGTGAATTTGGGCAGGTCCAGCCGGATGGAGTTAGCGGAGGGGCCTTTGCCGATGATGATATCGATGGCGAAGTCCTCCATGGCGGGATAGAGGATCTCTTCCACCGAGCGGTTGAGCCGGTGGATCTCATCCACGAAGAGGATGTCGTTCTCCGCCAGGTTGGTGAGGAGGGCGGCCAGGTCGCCGGGCTTCTCGATGGCCGGACCGGAGGTGATGCGGATGTTGACCCCCATCTCGTTGGCGATGATGCCGCTGAGGGTGGTCTTGCCCAGGCCGGGCGGGCCGTGGAGCAGCACGTGGTCCAGGGGTTCGCTGCGCATCTTGGCCGCCTGGATAAAGACCTCCAGATTGCCCTTGGCCTTCTCCTGGCCGATGTATTCCCGCAGGCTCTTGGGGCGCAGGGACCCCTCGTTCTCGTCGTCCCGGGTGAGGGACGTGGTCACCAGAGGGGCTTCGGTCTCAAACCCGCCGTTATCGGAAAAATCAATGCTCAAAGTTTCACTTCCCTTTCAGGAACCAGTCCTATGAATCCGCAGATATACTTCCGGCAACTCCTCAGGCTCCGGTGGACGGGTCTGGCCGCGCAGTGCTTCTGTGCAGGCGTTGAATGTTCGATAATTGCGGCGGGCAGTCTCCAAAGGGACTTCGTTATAGTCTCCGGTTTCCTCCGGATGCGCCACAGCCCAGGGGTCATCCGTCCAGCAGCAGACCGGGCAGAACTCATAGCGCCCTGGCGTCTGCGCATTCAAGGTGTAATTGCCGCAGCAGGGGCATGGGCGCTTCCCTTCCTGTTCCGCAGTCACTCCCTGGGGGACGCGGGTCGGCTGCCAGCCGTCCAGCAGCTCTTCCACACAGTCCAGGAAGGCCCCTTCGCCCAGGGTGTTGAGCTTGAACAGCACCGCCTGGCTGCCGCCGGAGGTGATGGCGGACAGGAACAGTTGACTGCCCTCCCCCACCAGGGTCAGGTTGAGGCTCACCCGGTTGCCGCCCATCACGCTGTACCGCTCATAGACCCGGACGGCACAGCGCAGGCCGTCGGGACCATAGTAATCACTGCCGTCCTCGTAGCTGGCCGAGGCGCTTCCGTCCAGAATACCCTGATGGAGATGAGCCAAAAGCTCGTCGAAGTCCCCGGTGAGACGCCGTTCCAGTTTGGCCATGGAGGCTCCCCTTTCCCTATCCCTTTACCATCTTCTTGAGGGCCTGCTTGATAATGTCCTCCAGGCTCAGGGCGTCCAAATCGATGCCCTTGAGAGCCGCCCCGATCTCCGCCGTGGAGTAGCCCAGCACCGCCAGGGCGGCGGCGGCCTCGGAGGACTTGTTCTCCGGGATGACCGTGACGCCGGTGCCGCCGTAGCTCTCCCCGCCTGGGGCGATCTGGCCCTTGGCCAGCTTGTCCTTCAGCTCCAGGATGACCCGCTGGGCGATCTTCTTGCCGATGCCGGGGGCTACGGTGAGGGCCTTTTCGTCCCCGGTGATGATGCTCATGGCCAGATTCTCCGGGGTGCTGGAGGAGAGGATGGAGAGGGCCGCCTTGGGTCCCACGCCGGATACCCCGATGAGGAGCTGGAAGCAGTTGAGCTCGTTTTCGGAGAAGAACCCATAAAGTTCCATGGCGTCCTCCCGGACGTTCAGATAGGTGTAGAGCTTGGCCTTCTCCCCTTTTTTGAGCCGGGCAAGGGTATTGTTGGTGGTGCGGCAGGCGTAGCCCACCCCGCCGCAGTCGATGACCGCCAGATAGGGAGCCATGTGGGCCACGGTGCCGTTGACATAGTAAAACATGGTCTTACCGCCTTATGTATGGTTCTAGTTTCCGTTCCGAACGGCGTACCGTCCGCTGCCCGGCGTGGCCGGGTCCAGGGCGGCCAGCCGGGAGGTGGCCGACCGGGCGTGGCAGAGGGCGACGGCCACCGCGTCGGCGGCGTCATCGGGCTTTGGCACCGCCGGGAGACCCAGGAGCCGCTTGGTCATCTCCATGACCTGCCGTTTTTCCGCCTTACCGTAGCCCGCCACGGCCTGCTTGACCTGAGAGGGAGAGTACTCGAAGATGGGCACCCCCGCCCGGGCCGCCGCCGTCAGGATGACGCCCCGGGCCTGGGCCACGCCGATGCCGGTGGTGACGTTGTTATTGAAGAAAAGCTCCTCCACCGCCATGGCCTGGGGCTGGAAGGCGGACAGGAGCTGGGCCATGTCGTCCTCGATCTGAAGGAGCCGCGCGGGCAGGGGCTGTCCCGCCGGGGTGGTGATGGCGCCGCAACGCACCAGGCGCTGACGCCCCCCCGCCGACTCCAGGATACCGAAGCCCACGATGGCAAAGCCGGGATCGATGCCTAAAATGATCATAATGTCCTCCAAAGGTCTATACGCCACCTATTTTACCACGGAGGACCCACCGGCGCAACCGGGAAAAACGGGCCTTCCAACGGCAAAACGCCCGGAGTTTTGGTCCGGGCGTTCTGCCGTTAGAAGGAAAGTATTCCAATGTGCTTTTGCTATGCAAAAGCTCTGCCGCTTCTCCGAGCGGCGGAGCCAGCGCCCCGCCCTGTACCATCTTATGCCCGAGGGTGGGCCTTGATGTAGACGTTCTTCAGCTTTTGATTGACAAGCTGGGTGTAGATTTGGGTGGAGGAGATGTCGGCGTGCCCCAGCATTTCCTGAATGGAGCGCAGATCGGCCCCGTTTTCCAGCAGATGGGCGGCAAAGGAGTGGCGCAGGGTATGGGGCGTGATCTCCTTCTGGATACCCGCCTTTTCCTGATAGTGCTTGATGATCTTCCAAAAGCCCTGCCGGGACATCCGCTTGCCGGTCATGTTGACGAAAAGCGCGGGCTCGGAAGGGGATTCCAGCAGCTGTGGGCGGACCTCACGCAGATACTCTGAGAGGGCCCGGACTGCGGCGGGATAGAGCGGGATGACCCGCTCCTTGCCCTTCCCCTTTCCCGTGCAGCGCAGCTGGCTGACGGTGAGGTTCAAATCCCCCACATTCAGGTCGATCAGCTCGCTCACCCGGATGCCGGTGGCGTAGAGAAGCTCCAGCATGGCGTGGTCCCGGCAGCCCTTGGGGTCTCCTCGCTCGGGCTGCTCCAAAAAGAGCTCCACCTCTTTGCTGGTCAGGATCTGGGGCAGTTTTCGCTCCACCTTGGCAGGCGCCACGCCCCGGGCCGGATTGACGGCGACCTTCCCCAACCGGACCAGATAGCCGTAGAAGGATTTCAGAGAGGCGGCCGCCCTGGTGACCGTGGAGACCGATTTCCCGCAGCCGGTGAGATAGCGGATGTAGCCCCCCACATCCGTCCGGGTGGCACGGATGAGATCCAGCCCCTCCCGCCCGCAGTACTCGGCAAACTGCCGCACATCCCGCAGATAGGAGCACATGGTATTCTCGGACGCCTTCTTTTCCGTCGCCAAATAGGACGCGTAGTCATTGATCTCATCCATCCGCTCTCCTATCCTCCTCTTCCGTCAAATCGGGCCCTCAAAAGAGCTCCGCCACCGAGGCCAGCAGTGCCGGCACCGCCCAGCACTCCAGCAGGGCGGAAACGCCCAGCGCGCCTGCGCACAGGCCGCTGCGCAGCCAGAAAATCCGGTCGGGCGGAACCGCTCCGCCCTTCCCCCCCACCAGAAAGCGCCCCGCCAGCGTCAGGGCGGAGAGGAAGCCCTGTACGCCTAAAAGAAACAGTGCGGGCAAGGAGATCATCCCCGTAAACCCGAAGGCGAAAAACGCCAGGATGGCCCCGGCTCCGCCGAACATCCGCACAAAGGAGGACACCGCAAAGGACAGGAGAAAGCCCCGGGCGGCAAAGACGATGGGGATCCCGACCGCGCCAAGGGCGGTGAAGCTGAGCAGCAGGGTGAGCAGCGGCCAGCGGGCCGCCTCCCAGAGCGCCGCCGCAGGTTCCGGCGGCGTGGCGTCGCCCGTCCTGGCCGCCTCCAAATAGGCCTGGAGATAGGAGCTCAGCCGCGCCTGTCCCTCGCCCCCCACCTGGGCGGCCAGGAGAAGCCCTGCCAGCGCCCCCAGGGCGAAGGCTACTGCGAGCACCACCAGCGCCGGCGTCACTCCGTCCGAAGGCGTATCCCAAAAACCACCAGTCCTCTTTCTCAACGCCGTCACCCCTCACGAGAGAGTGTATGAGACAAGCGTGAGAAATAGGAGGATTATTTTCCCAGCTCCTTGGAGCGCTTGGTGCAGCGGTCCATGGCGTCCAGCATGAGTCCGTCGAAGTCACGGTCCGCAAAGGCGGTGAGGGAGGCCAGGGTGGTTCCGCCTGGGGAGCAGACCTGACGGCACAGCTCCTCCGGAGTCTTTCCCGACTCCAGCAGCAGCCGGGCGGAGCCCTCCATGGTCTTGGCCGCCAGCGTCAGCGCGGTCTGGGCGTCGATTCCCGCCGCCACTGCCCGGCGGACCATCACGTCGGCCATGCGGAAGAACCAGGCCGGGGAGGAGCCGTTGACGTTAATGATATCGTCCATCTGCCCCTCGTCGATGACCGCCACCGCGCCGGCGGCGGAGAAGAGGTCCAAAACCGCCTGGAAAAGGTCGGCGGGCACCTCATCCGCCCGGGCCACCGCCGTGGCGCCAACCCCCACCATCAGGGGGGTGTTGGGCATGGCCCGCACCACCATGGCGCCGGGCAGCGCCTCCCGCAGTGAGGCGGCCGAGATGCCGGCGGCGATGGAGACAACGCATTTACCGGCCACTTCTCCGGCCAGAGCAGGGAGCACGTCGGGGAACATCTGTGGCTTGACGCCCAAAACGATCAGACCGGCCTGCCGGGCCACTGTCTGGTTGTCCGTAGTGGTGTGGACGCCCAACTCCGCAAAGGGCGTCAGCTTCTCCGGACTCCGATTGGAGAGCCAGACCCGCTCCGGTGGAACGAGCCCCTGCTTCAACAGTCCCCGCAGGATCGCGCCGTTCATATTGCCGGCCCCCACAAAGCCCAAGACCAGATCGCCCATCGCTGCCATCGTCATTTTCCTCCTCCGTGCGTCAGAACAGAATGTCTGCCGGAGAAGCCACCATACCAGCTCCTCTGACAGACGGTACCGGTCCCGCGCCAAGTGCTTCACAAAAGGCGCAGGCAAATTTATCTGATAGACATACTATAAGCCACCGTGGAAAACATTGCAACGACTACGCAGGATATTTTTTCATTTTTGGCAATTATGACAACATATTATGTAAATTATATTATGTCAATCTACATACAGAGCATGCAGAGGAACGGCGCTCCACGACAGGAGTTCTGCGATATTTTGCATACCGACGTTTCGTAGGACACTATATATTGTGATGTGATGGCGAATAAATATTTATATTACAGATTGTATACGGCGTGCCGGAGCGCGATAAGGCGTTCCGGCACGCCGTCCCTCCCGCCCAGGCGCTCTCACCTGCCGCGCCGCTTTCGTTTGGGGGCGGCGCAGAGGAGGCCTGCCGCCGCGCCGCCGCAGAGACAGCCGGATAAAATGCCCAGCCCTCCCTGGTCCATGGACACCGATTCGGTGAACAGCAGCAGCCCGGCGGTCAAGAGCAGCAGGAAAAGGGTCCCCCCTGCCGCCAGCCCGGCCAGGAGCGCCCGGCTGCCGCAGCGCTTCACCGTCAGGATGCCGCCGAAAAAGCCGCCCAGGACGCAGGCCGCAATGGCCAGCTGCTCTATGGAGGTCTCCCCAAGCCAGCCGTTGGAAATGCCGATGGCACACAGCAGCAGAACGGACATGGACACCGCCAGAGCCAAGAGCCCTCCCAGCAGAATGGCGGTCATGACCTGCACAAGCCGAATGCCCTGCTCCTCCCCTGCTTTGCGCATAAAAACACCCTCCTCGCGTCGCTTCTAAAGAAGCCTATGCGAGAAGGGTGCTTGTCATGCTATGGAGTTATCACTTGGTAGTTTCCGAGGTCTGCACGCCCTTGGTAGAGATGGCCCACTTGGCAAACTCCACCCGGACCCGGTCGGCGCTGGTCTCAATGACGATGCTCTCTTCCTTCACGGCACAGATGGTACCGATGATGCCGCCGATGGTGGTGACCTCATCACCGATGGCCAGCTCACTGCGCATCTTGGCCAGCTCTTTTTTCTTCTTGTTTTCAGGCCGGATCAGCAAGAAATAGAAGATGGCCAGCATGACCACCAGCATACCGATCGTAGACATCCATTCCAAAAGACATTACCTCCAAATGATTGATTCCTGCGTTTTCAAGTGTAACTTGGACAGTATACATTATTATAGCGTCAACATCTCTTTTTGACAAGCCCTTTGTAAAATTTATACTCTCCGCTCCAGCCGCTCACTGTACTCCGCCCGGAAGGCGGCAAAGCCGCCCTGGTCCAGGGCCTCCCGGATGCGGCGGGTGAGCTCATTGTAGAACCAGAGGTTGTGGAGCACCGCCAGGCGCATGCCCAGCATCTCCCCCGCCACGAAGAGGTGGCGCAGGTAGGCCCGGGAGAAGGAGCGGCAGGTGGGACAGCCGCAGTTGGGGTCGATGGGCCGGTCGTCCAGCTTGTACTTCTCATTTTTGATGTTGAGGGCGCCGTCCCAGGTAAAGAGCTTGGCGTGGCGGGCGTTCCGGGCGGGCATGACGCAGTCGAAGAAATCCACGCCCCGGGCCACCGCCTCGATGATGTTGGAGGGTGTCCCCACTCCCATGAGGTACCGGGGCTTGTCCGCCGGCATGTAGGGCTCCACCGCGTCGATGATGTCGTACATGGTCTGGGTGGGCTCCCCCACCGCCAGGCCGCCGATGGCATAGCCGTCGCAGTCCAGCTTGGCGATCTCCTTCATGTGCCACACCCGCAGATCGGGGTAGGTGCCCCCCTGGTTGATGCCGAAGAGCATCTGATGGGGGTTGACGGTGCCGGGCAGGGCGTTGAGCCGGTCGTGCTCGGCCTTACAGCGCTCCAGCCAGCGGAGGGTCCGCTCACAAGAGGGCTTCACATACTCATAGGTGGCCGGGTTCTCCACGCACTCGTCGAAGGCCATGGCGATGTCGGAGCCCAGGTTAGACTGGATGCGCATGGACTCCTCCGGCCCCATGAAAATCCGCCGTCCGTCGATGTGAGAGGCGAAGGTGACGCCCTCCTCGGTGATCTTCCGCAGGCCGGACAGGGAAAAGACCTGGAAGCCGCCGGAGTCTGTGAGGATGGGACCGTCCCAGTCCATGAACTTGTGGAGGCCGCCCAGCTGCCGCACCACGTCGTCGCCGGGGCGCAGGTGGAGGTGGTAGGTGTTGGACAGCTCGATCTGGCAGCCCACCTCCTTGAGGTCATGGGCGGAGACCGCTCCCTTGATGGCCCCCTGGGTGCCCACGTTCATAAAGACCGGGGTCTGGACCACGCCGCCGTGGGCGCAGGAAAACTGGCCGCGCCGGGCACGGCCTTCCGTTTTGATGACTTGGAACACGCAAAAACTCCTATCTGTCCGGCCGGAGGTCCGGCCCTGTATCTGTGAGAACGACTGCCATTATACCAGAGCTCTGCCGGTTTTACAACACGTTCATCTCTTCGGGATGACAAGGTCCACGATCGTGCCGATGAACTCGCTTCGATTTCCACACGGCACATACTCGTACACCCCCAGGCCCACGAAGGCCGGGGAGCCCGCCAACGCCTCCAGCAGCGTCAAGACAGCGCGTGTTGACAGGCCTCCCTCCACCGGCAGGGGCGTATTGGGAAACGCATCGGGGCTCAATGCGTCCAGGTCCAGGTGAACATATAGGTACCGGGTCTCCCCCGCCAGGATCTCCCTGACCTTCTCCGCCGTGATGTCGGGGTACCTACGCAGGCAAGAGCCTCGGCGAGAAATTGAGCCGGAACAAGCACCGGCTCGACGCCGACGGGAACCCGCTGCCGGAGGACACGACCACCAGCAGCGACAGCACCAACATCGGAAAAGGATAAGACCAAAAGGAGGACATCACCATGTACGACATCACGCCCATCATCGAAGCCGTTGCCGCCCTTATCGCGGCCCTCATCACCGCCTTCCTCGTGCCCTACATCAAGAGCAAGACCACCGCAGAGCAGCAGAAGGAAATCAATGCGTGGGTGA
>DXDV01000003.1 GCA_019115345.1 Candidatus Intestinimonas stercorigallinarum
CAGCCCAGGGTGAAGGTACCCTCCATGTAGTGGCGCTTGGGGTGGAAGTTGATGGACTCCTGCCGGGAGAACTTCACTTTCACAGGCCGGTTCACCTTCAGGGCCGCCAGCACGGCGATGTGCTGGGCGGACACGTCCTCCTTGCCGCCGAAGCCGCCGCCCACCAGCTTGTTCTCCACCACGATGCGCTCCGGGTCCCAGCCCAGCATGATGGAGATCTCCTTCCGGGTGTCGTAGACGCCCTGGTCGGAGGTGTAGACCTTCACGCCGTCCTTGTAGGGGAAGGCCAGGGCGCACTCGGGCTCCAGGAAGGCGTGCTCGGTAAAGGGGGTGGTGTACCGCTGGGTGACCACGTACTTGGACTTTGCCAGGGCGGCCTTGGCGTCCCCCCGGGTCACGTGCCGGGACTGGCACAGGTTTCCGTTGGGATGGAGCTTGGGGGCGTCGGGGGCCATGGCCTCCTGGATGTTCCGCACCGGCTCCAGGGGCTCGTAGTCGATCCTGACCAGCTTTTTGGCCTCCTTGAGGATGTCCTCGGTCTCGGCCACCACCAGACAGATGGCGTCCCCCACGCAGCGGGTGATGTCCCCTTTGGCGATGAACACGTCCCAGTCCTGCTGGATGTGGCCCACCTTGTTGTTGGGCACGTCGTCGGCGGTGAGGACGGCCAGCACGCCGGGGAGGGCCAGGGCGGCGCTGGCGTCGATGTCCAGCACCCGGGCCCGGGGATACTGGGAGCGGACGGCGGAGGCGTGGACCATGCCCTCCATGCGCACATCGTCCACATATTCCCCCTTGCCCAGGACCTTGTCCCGGACGTCGGTGCGGAAGGCCCGGTCGCCCACGCCGTATACGTCGCCCTGCTCCAGAGCGGGGTCGATCCGGACCTCTCCCCGGAGGATGGCCCCGGCCAGGGTGATGCCCTCGATGATCTTCTTGTAGCCGGTGCAGCGGCACACGTTGCCCCGGATGGCCTGCTTGATCTGCTCCTCGGTGGGGTCGGGGACCTGGTCCAGCAGGGCCTTGCCCGACATCACCATGCCGGGGATGCAGAAGCCGCACTGGACGGCTCCCACCTTGCCGAAGGCGTAGACAAATGCCTCCTGCTCGGCCTCGCTGAGGCCCTCCACGGTGAGGATGGTCTTTCCCACCGCCCGCTTGGTGGTGAGGACGCAGGAGCGCACGGCCTTCCCGTCCACGATGATGGTGCAGGTGCCGCAGGCCCCCTCGCTGCACCCGTCCTTCACCGAGGTGAGGCCCAGGTCCTCCCGGAGATAGCGCAGCAGGGACTTCTCCTCCTCCGTCTCCCGGAGGACGCCGTTGACGGTAAAGCTGTAAGTCTCAGCCATAGTAGTTTCCTCCTGTCGCAGGGTGGTTCATTGGATGTTCCAGCCGGCCCGCCGGGCGGCGAGGCCCTTGACACAGCGGGAGCAGAGCTTCACCAGCTGGCCCACCGCCAGGGCGGAGACCAGGGTGCCCACCCCCACGCCGTTGAGACGGCCGAAGGAGAGGAAGGCGATGACCGACGCGATGGCGGTGAGGGTGCAGTCGAAGGCCACCTTCACGTTGCCGAACTCCCACCCCCCCTTGGCGGCCAGGGTCTTGACGATGCCCTCGCCGGGGAGGATGGTCACGTTGGCCATCACCTCCAGGGTGATGCCCAGGGCCATGATGGGACAGCCCAGGACCAGGTAGAGGACCTTCAGGGAGAGGGGGCCGTTGAGCTGGGTGGGGATGAGGGCCAGCCACAGGTCGACGCACAGGCTGAACACAAAGGTGGCCGGGATCTGGAGCCACTGCATCCATCCGAACCGCCGGGTGAGAAAGACGTCCATCCCCAGGAAGAGCATGTTGCAGATGAAGGTGTAGAGCCCGGCGGAGACGCCGGTGGAGAGGTAGAGGACGAAGGACACGCTGGACAGGGGCGAGGTGCCCAGGGCCGAGCGGGAGAGGAAGGCGATCCCCAGGGCGCAGATGAGCACGCCCAGCAGAAAGATGCCGTATCGTTTGAGGGTCGCCTTCTCCTCCATGTCCCATTCCCCTTTTCTATTATTTCACCAAGTAGCTGTAATCGTTCCGCACCGCCTGGATGAGGGCCCGGATGTCCTCGGGCAGGCCGCAGGCGGCGTCGGCGGCGTCGTACTCCGCCGTCCGGCCGTCCAGACGGACCAGGCTCATCGTGCCCGCCAGGGGCAGGAAGCCCTCATTCTCGCTGTTGTCGAAGTCCTCTCTGCTCCAGAAGAGGGTGAACTTGTCCTTGTAGGGCCGGCTGTCGTAGGGGCAGAAGGTGCCGCAGTTGCCGCACTCGTTGCACATGCCGTCCACGTGGACGATCTGCCGCTGCCGCTTGCCGGGCACCGCGATGGTCACGTTGGCCCGGTTGGGGCAGACGTCGGCGCACACCTCGCACACCGTGGGGCAGCCCAGGCAGCGGCTGTCGCCGCAGGAATCGCAGTCGGCGCACAGATCGCCCTTTTTGCTGAGCGGCTTGTTATAATCCGCGTTGATATTGCTCTCTGTATACTTATCCAGCCCCAGGTCCACGATGGCCTGGGCGGCCTTGGCGGCGTCGGCGATGGCCTCCACCACGGTGGCGGGCCCTCTCCGGGCGTCGCCCACGGCGTAGACGCCGTCCACACCGGCGGCCATGGTCTCGTCCACCACGGGGCGGCCCTTCTTGTCCAGGGCCACGCCGCTCTGGACGAAGGGGGCTTCCTCCACGTGCTCGCCCACGGCGGTGATGACGGTGTCGGCGGGGACCTCCACCGTTCTGCCGGTGTCCACGGGGGAGCGGCGGCCCGAGGCGTCGGGAGCGCCCAGCTCCATGACGGAGCAGGTGAGGACGCCGTCCTTCACCCCCACGGGGGCCAGGAGCTCCATAAACTCCACGCCGTCGGCCAGAGCCAGGGAGAGCTCCTCCTCGTCGGCGGGCATGTAGCGCTTGGTGCGGCGGTAGACCAGCCGGACGTGCTCCACGCCGGGGATGCGCCCCGCGGCCCGGGCGGCGTCCATGGCGGTGTTGCCGCCGCCGATGACCACCACGTTGGCCCCCAGCTTCAGGGACTCGGGGGCCTTCTTGGCCTGCTCCAGGAAGGCGATGACGTTGAGCTCCTCGCCGTAGGCCAGGCCGGCGGCGCCGCTCTTCCAGGCGCCGGTGGCGAAGATGACGTGGGTGAAGCCCTTGACCTTGAGCTCCTCGGCCGACTGCACCTCCACACCCAGCTCCACCTTGGCGCCGCAGGACAGACAGAGGGCCACGTCTTTGTCGATGGCCTCCCCGCCGATGCGGAACTCGGGGATGACGTGGCGGACGATGCCGCCCAGGGCCTCCTTGCGCTCAAAGATGGTGACGTCCACCCCGGCCCGGGAGAGGAAGAAGGCGGCGGAGAGTCCAGCGGGACCGCCGCCCACCACGGCCACCTTTTTGCCCGCCACAGGGGCCTCGGCCTTCAGGGTGGGCAGCAGGGCGTCGTAGCCGCCCTGGGCGGCCTGGAGCTTCACGTTCCGGATGCGGACGGACTCCTCGTAGTAGTTGCGCATGCACTTGTCGGCACAGTGGTGGGGGCAGATGGTGCCGGTGATGAAGGGCAGGGCGTTGCGGCGGGTGATGATCTCCAGGGCCTCCTGGTGCTTGCCCTGGCTCACCGCCATGAGGTAGGCGGGGATGTCCTGCTCGATGGGGCAGCCATTGCGGCAGGGGGCAGAGAAGCAGTCGATGAGGGGGACCTTTTTGCCCATCTTCCGGTCAGGCAGGGGCTTGATGGGCTTACGGTAGAGGGGGGTCTTTTCCACCCCGTCGGCCAGGGCGGTGACGGCGGCCACGTCCACCCCGGCGAAGGGGGCGCTGCCGCAGTCCATGAGGAGCGCGCCCATCTGGCTCAGGCGCTGGTAGCCGCCGGGCTTGAGGATGGTGGTGGCCATGGTGATGGGCCAGATGCCGGCGTGGAAGAGGTCCTGGATGTTGTGGAGGTCGGCGCCGCCGGAGTAGGAGATGCGCAGCTTGCCGTCAAACTCCTCGGCCACCTTCCGGGCCAGGGAGATGGTGAGGGGGAAGAGGGACCGGCCGGACATGTACATCTCCTGGCTGGGCAGCTCCCCGGCGGCCACGTCCACGGGGAAGGTGTTGGTGAGCTTCACGCCGAACTCCAGGCCCCGCTCGGCGCACAGGGCCATCAGGCGGCGGAACATGGGCACGGCGTCGGCCCACTGGAGGTCCTCCAGGAAGTGGTGGTCGTCAAAGACGATGTAGTCAAAGCCCAGGGAGTCCAGCCGCTGCCGGGCGAACTCGTAGCCCAGGAGAGTGGGGTTGCACTTGACGTAGGTGTTGAGGCCCTTCTCGGTGATGAGATAGGTGGCGATGCGCTCGATCTCGTCGGGGGGGCAGCCGTGGAGGGTGGACTCGGTGATGGAGGCGGAGACCTTGGGGGAGACGGCCTTCACGTAGGCCTCGTCCACCTTCCGGAACCGGCTCAGATTGGCCAGGGCCCAGTCCATGCACTCGCTCCACACGGCGGAGCCGGAGGCGTCCTTCATGCCCTCGATGTACCTGTCGATCTTCTCGCTCCGGATACCGGCCAGGTCGTAGCCCACGCTCATGTTGAACACGAAGGCGTCGGGATCGCCCAGCTCCAGTTCTTTGGCCAGGAGCTTGCAGGCGAACCAGGCCTTCACATACTCGTCGTAGGCCTGGGGCACGGTGAGCTCGGTGGACCACTCGCAGTTGTAGCACTCGTCCCCGGCGGTGATGCAGGGCTTGGCCACACACTTGGAGAGCTCCTCGCCGTCCATGATCTGCACCGTCTTGAGCTCGAAGAACCGGGCGCCGGCGGCGTAGGAGGCCACGATATTCTGGGCCAGCTGGGTGTTGGGACCGGCGGCGGGACCGTAGGGGGCCTCGATCCGCTCGGCGAAGATGGGCAGGGCCTGGCCGTTTTCATGGCGGACCAGCTTGCTCACGCCGAAGATGCTGCCGTGCTCCTGATATTCGGTGAGGGCCCAGTCCATCAGCTGGGCAAAGGGGATGGGGCGCATGATGTCACTCATAGGGATGACCTCCAACAATTTTGTTCAAAGGGCGCCGGAGCCGCTCAATAGGTCCGGTGGTTCAGCTCGCCCCACAGCTTCTTGCTCTGCTCCATGGTCCAGGCGTTGATCTTGTCCTCATCGATGCCCACAAACGCACGATCCTGGTAGAGGACCTTGCCGTTGATGATGGTGGTGCGGCAGTTCTTGCCCATCATGCCGAAGAGCATGTGGCCGTCGATGTTCTCCTCCGAGAAGGGGGTGAAGGGCTTGTAGTCCATGACGATGACGTCGGCGGCGGCGCCGGGCTTCAGGACGCCCAGGGGCTTTTTGAAGTACTTGGCGGCGATGGCGGCGTTGTTCTTGAAGAGCATGTCCATGCACTCGCACCAGCCCACGTTGGGCAGGGCGGCGTTGTGGCGCTGGATGATGAGGAAGACCTTCAGGCTCTCCAGCATGTCGTGGGTGTAGGCGTCGGTGCCCATGCCCACGGTGATGCCCTTCCGGAACATCTGGAGCACCGGGGAGCAGCCCACGGCGTTGCCCATGTTGGACTCGGGGTTGTTCACCACCATGGTGCCCGTCTCCTTGATGATGTCCATCTCGGCGGGGGAGACGTGGATGCAGTGGCCCAGCAGGGTCTTGTCCCCCAGGATGCCGTTGTAGAGCAGGCGGTTCACCGGGCGGCAGCCGTAATTGCGCAGGGAGTCGTAGACGTCGTTCATGCCCTCGGCCACGTGGATGTGGAAGCCGGTCATGCCGTCGTTGGCCTCCACCATCTTCTCAAAGGTCTTGTCCGAGATGGTGAAGAGGGCGTGGCCGCCGAACATGGCCTTGATCATGTCGTCGTCGGCCTCCTTGGCCCACTTGGCGAAGTCGGCGTTCTCCTGAATGGACTGGAGGGTCTTCTCCTCCCCGTCCCGCTCGCTGACCTCGTAGCACAGGCAGGCGCGC
>DXDV01000243.1 GCA_019115345.1 Candidatus Intestinimonas stercorigallinarum
ACCTGCCGGGCGTGGGCGGAACGTCATTTTCCGAAAGTAAAGTGGACAGCCACCCCTTCGGCTGGTATAATGAGGGCAGCCTGAGATATCCTTCCGGCGGACCGCCGCCGGTGCCATTGCTGTTGGAAATGAGGTGGGCGTATGAGAAAAGCCACTCTGCGCTTTCTGCGGTGCAGCCTGGTGGGGATTCTGGCCCTATGCGTGGTCGTGTTCACATGGATCGCCACTTATATGGTGCGTCAAAGCGACGAGGCCATCCGGCAGGTCAGCTCCATCTATATGTCGCAGATATCCACGCAGCTCAAGCTGCACTTCCGCTCGGTGATGGAGCTGCACGTGGTGGAGGCGGCAGGCATTGCCAAGCGCGTGACGGAGGCCTCCGCCGAAGGGGGCCGCGACGCGGTCCAGGCGGCTCTGCTGGAAAACGGCGAGAGCAGCGGTTTTGCCTACCTGGGACTCTGCGACGCCCAGGGCAGGCTGGAGACGGGCTACGGCCCCAACCTGGAGCCAGAGGAGACCGACGAGCTGCGGGAGGCGGCGGCCCGGGGGGGCGACCTGGTGACGGTGGGCGCCGCCGATACCGGGGAGCAGTTCCTGCTCCTCTGCGCCCCCATGGCCTGTCCCATGGCGGAGGGGGGCGAGAGCACGGCTCTGGTGGCCGGCCTGCCCATGACGGATATCCGGGACGGCATGTCCCTGGATGTGGGGGAGACCCTGGTCTACTCCCACTTCGTCCGGAAGGACGGCAGCTTCGTCCTGCGCAACGGGGACGCCACGGAGGATTCCTATTTTGAACGCCTGCTGACCCTGGGCCATTTTTCCGACCAGACGGCGGAGGAGGCGCTGGAGGCCATCCGCCGGACCATGGACGGGGGAGAGGACGCGGCCTTTTCCGTGGAGATCGTGGGAGAGCTCCGGGGGACCTTCCTTACGCCGCTGCCCTACTCCAACTGGTATCTGGTGTCTGTGATGCCCTACGGCACCCTGGAGGAGCCCGTCTCCACCCTGGAGGATCAGCGGGTCTTTACCACCCTGGTCGGCGGCGGCGTGATCCTGCTGGCCATTCTGGCGGTCTTTTTCCTCTATTTCCGCATGACCCAGCGGCAGATGACCGCCCTGGAGGAGGCCAGGGGGGAGGCCGTCCGGGCCAGCCTGGCCAAGAGCGAGTTCCTATCCAATATGAGCCACGACATCCGCACCCCCATGAACGCCATCGTGGGTATGACGGCCATCGCCACCGCCAACCTGGACAAGCCCGACCAGGTGCGGGACTGCCTGAAGAAGATCACCCTCTCCAGCAAGCATCTGCTGGGGCTCATCAACGATGTGCTGGACATGTCCAAGATCGAAAGCGGCAAGCTCTCCCTGAATCTGGACCACCTGTCTCTGCGGGAGGTGATGGAGAGCATCGTGAACATCGTCCAGCCTCAGGTCAAGGCCAGGGAGCAGAGATTCGACGTGTTCATCGAGAACGTCCTCACGGAGGACGTCTACTGCGACGGCGTCCGCCTCAACCAGGTGCTGCTGAACCTGCTGTCCAACTCCATCAAATTCACCCCCGAGGGGGGGACGGTCCATCTCACCATGCGCCAGGAGCCCTCTGAACGGGGAGAGGGCTATGTCCGGGTCCACTTCTTCGTGGAGGACACGGGGATCGGCATGTCGGAGGAGTTCCAGAAGCGGATATTCGAGGCGTTTGAGCGGGAGGACAACGGCCGGGTCAACAAGACGGAGGGCACCGGCCTGGGCATGGCCATCACCAAATACATCGTGGACGCCATGGGCGGGGAGATCTCGGTCCGCAGCAAGCTGGGGGAGGGGAGCCGCTTCCAGGTGACCGTGGACCTGGAGCGTGCCCCCGGCCTGGAGCAGGACATGAGCCTTCCCGCCTGGAGCGTGCTGGTGGTGGACGACGACGAGCAGCTCTGCCAGAGCGCCGCCGACGCCCTGCGGGAGCTGGGCGTCCAGGTGGAGTGCGCCAACAGCGGCGCCCAGGCGGTGGAGATGGCGCTGGATCGACAGACTGCTGGCGCTCCCTATCAGATCGTCCTTCTGGACTGGAAGATGCCGGGTCTGGACGGACCCCAGACCGCCCGGGAGCTGCGCAGCCGGGTGGGGGGAGAGATCCCCATTCTGCTCATCTCCGCCTATGACTGGAGCTCGGTGGAGGAGGAGGCCAGGGCCGCCGGGGTGAGCGGCTTCATCTCCAAGCCCCTCTTTAAGTCCACCCTCTACTACGCCCTGAGCCGCTGCATGGACTCCGGCCAAACGGCGGTTGCAGCCGGGGAGGAGGCGGCCCCCGACCTGAGCGGCAAGCGTATCCTGCTGGCGGAGGACAACGATCTCAACTGGGAGATCGCGGACGCCCTCCTCTCCGAGTGCGGCTTGGAGCTGGAGCGGGCGGAAAACGGCCAGCGGTGCGTCGAGAAGTTCCAGTCTGCCCCCGTCGGCTATTACGACGCCATCCTCATGGACATCCGCATGCCGGTCATGAACGGCTACCAGGCTGCCGAGGCCATACGGACCTTGGAACGGCCGGACGCCGCCGATATCCCCATCATCGCCATGACGGCGGACGCCTTCGCCGAGGACATCCAGCGGGCCGTCCAGAGCGGCATGAACGACCACATCGCCAAGCCCATCGACCTGAAGGAGGTCCTGCGGGTCCTTCAAAAGTATCTCTGCGCCCAGCATATGGCCGTCTGACGGATACGCCGCGAAAAACAAAACAAACAAGTAAACCGGGCGCGCCGCGGGAATACTACGGCGCGCCCGGTCTCTATGCAAGATGAAGACCCCGCCGCCAGACCGCGCTGCCGCACGGCAGGGGAGGGGCAGAAGCCGCGCTCCCGGCGGACTGGCGCAAACAGGGGCCAAAAAAGCAAACTGGCCCTGGGGAGTTCCCCAAAGCCAAGACAATTTCATCCTTCCGGACGGTTCTCTATCCGTTCAGTTTGGGCGCCTCAGCGCTCGCTCACGGTCTGCTCGTCACTGCCGCAAAAGATCAAATCGTCCACATCCTGAGACTTGACATGAGAGTACTTCATCATTTGGATCCCCCCCTTTCTGTTTTCTGCCCTTTAGTATATCAGTCCGCAGAGGAAAAAGCAACAGAACAATGTTGATAATTCATAAATTTCGTGTAAACAATTTG
>DXDV01000244.1 GCA_019115345.1 Candidatus Intestinimonas stercorigallinarum
TATCCCCGAGGAGCTCTACACCCCCCTCTTCGCCATGGCCCGGATGGTGGGCTGGTGCGCCCACCGGCTGGAGGAGGTCTACAACCCCGGCAACAAGATCATCCGCCCGGCCTACAAGGCCGTGGCCCCCACACAGCCCTTCGTCCCCCTGGACCAGCGGGGCTGACCTCACCCCCCTCGACGGGAGGACGCCGCGTCCCGCCGCCATCACCCCAAATCCACCTTTTCCGCCGCCGTGGGCGGCGGCCAGGAGGCTGCCATGAGCCTGTTCCGCTGTCCCTTGTGCGCCGCCCCCCTCACGCGGGGCGGCAAGACCTATACCTGTCCCAACGGCCACAGCTTCGACCGGGCCAGGGAGGGCTATGTCCACCTCCTCCCCGCCAACCGGAAGCACGCCAAGGCCCCCGGCGACGACAAGGAGATGGCCGCCGCCCGGAACCGCTTTCTCTCCGGCGGCTGGTACGCCCCCCTGCGGGAGGCGCTGTACCGTCTGGCCCTGGCCCATGCCCCCGCCGGGGCGGCGGTGCTGGACGCCGGCTGCGGCGAGGGCTGGTACACCGCCGGCGTCCACGCCGCCCTGGCCCGGACCGGCCAGGTGGGCGCCATGGCCGGGGTGGACCTGTCCAAGCCCTCCCTGCGGTTGGCCGCCCGGCGGGACAGGGAGGCGGAGTTCGCCGTGGCCTCGGTCTACCGCCTGCCGGTGGCGGACGCCTCGGTGGACCTCCTCCTCAACTGCTTCTCCCCCCTGGCCCTGGAGGAGTTCCGCCGGGTCCTGCGGCCCGGGGGCGTCTACCTCTATGTGGTGCCGGCGGCCCGGCACCTGTGGGAGCTCAAGGAGGTCCTCTACGAGAAGCCCTACCTCAACAGGGAGGAGGACGTCCCCTACGAGGGCTTCTCCTACCTGGAGGTCCTGCCGGTGGAGACGGCGCTGGACCTCCCCGACCGGGAGACCATCCGGGACCTCTTCACCATGACCCCCTACCGCTGGAAGACCCCCAGGGCGGGGGCCGCCCGGCTGGAGGAGCTGGACCGGCTGGAGGTGACCGCCGCCTTCCGCGTCCACGTTTTTCGCCGGGACCGGGTGTGATCGGTTGCAATTTCCCCATGTTCGTGATATATTGACCTGGATACAGACGATTTGAGGTCGCGCCCCGGAAAAAAGGGCGTTTGGGTGCGGAACTGGGTTTCGCTTGCCTGTGGGGGACCTTGGATCAGGCAAGTCAGAAAGAAAGGAACATCACCCATGGAAATCAACGGCGAGCAGGTAAACGAAGTCGTCCGCTACGACCAGCTGGGGCTCTCCCCGGAGATCATGCGGGCATTGGACAAGAAGGGCTATGTCCAGGCTACCCCCGTCCAGGGGGGCGCCATCCCCTATTTCATGCAGTGGGCCGACGTCATCGCCAAGGCCCCCACCGGCACCGGCAAGACCTTTGCCTTCGGCATCCCCATGGTGGAGCACATCGACCCGTCCAGCGACGCCGTCCAGGGCCTGGTGCTGGCCCCCACCCGGGAGCTGGCCATTCAGATCATGAACGAGCTGCGGGACCTGTGCGAATTCAAGGAGGGGGTCCGGGCAGTGGTCCTCTACGGCGGACAGCCCATCGACAAGCAGATCAGCCAGCTCAAGAAGCGCCCCCAGATCGTGGTGGCCACCCCGGGCCGGCTCATGGACCACATGAAGCGCCGCACCGTCCGGCTGGACCGGGTCCAGACCGTGGTGCTGGACGAGGCCGACCGGATGCTGGACATGGGCTTCATCCACGACGTCACCCGTATCCTGGACCAGATGAAGGGCCGGCGGAACCTGGGGCTCTTCTCGGCCACCATCTCCCGGGAGGTCATGGACATCTCCTGGGTGTACCAGCGGGACCCGGTGGAGATCGTGGTCCGGCCCGACGAGCAGAACAAGCCCGACATCCAGCAGTACCGGGTGGAGGTGGACCGGAACGAGAAGGCGGAGATCACCGCCAAGATCCTGGACGCCGCCGGGTACGAGCGGGCCATCGCCTTCTGCAACACCAAGAACATGACCGACCGGCTCACCGGCCTTCTGCGGATGCGGGGCATCTCCTGCGAGGCCATCCACGGCGACATCCAGCAGTCGGTGCGGGAAAAGACCCTGGGGCGGTTCCGCCGGGGGGAGCTGCGGGTGCTGGTGGCCACCGACGTGGCCGCCCGGGGCCTGGACATCGACGATGTGGACGTGGTCTTCAACTACGACGTCCCCGACGAGAACGAGTACTACGTCCACCGCATCGGCCGCACCGGCCGGGCCAAGCGCCACGGGGTGGCCTACACCCTGGTGTCCACCATCACCGAGGCCATGCGCATGGACGACATCCAGAAGATCACCAAGAACCAGGTCCACCGCCTCAAGTACGAAAAGGGCACCCTCCTGGACCTGGAGGAGGGGCAGGACTGACCGCCTGTTCATTTCCTAATCTGTTTTTAAAGATTTTTTCATCTTCCTCTGGTATACTACCGGTATCCCACAAGAGATGAAGCGCAAGGAGGAATCCCACATGGATGGACCCAAGAAGCTCTACCGCACGGAGGGCGGCGCCGCCATGCTCTGCGGCGTCTGCGGCGGCATCGCCGAATACTTCGGCATCGACCCCAGCATCGTCCGCCTCATCTGGGCGGCCCTGGTCCTCTTCGGGGGGACCGGCATCCTGCTCTATATCATCGCCGCCCTCATCCTGCCCAAGAAGAGCCAGATCTACCCCGGCTACTGACGGCGGCCGCCTCTATTACCAGAAGTTTTCAACAGCCCATGAGCAAAAGAAGCGCATGGGACTCCTATTCGAAAAGCGGGCTTCGTTTATGCAAAATACTTGCATTTTTGAGGCGGCAAGACTATAATACTTTTAAAATTAAATAAGCGGGAGCTTGTGTTACAGGCTGAGAGTAAGGTGTGACCTTAGACCGATAACCTGATTTGGGTAATGCCAACGTAGGGAAACAGTGAAATTCGCTTTATGGCGGGGAT
>DXDV01000245.1 GCA_019115345.1 Candidatus Intestinimonas stercorigallinarum
GTACCACTGCCGGGGCATCTGGTCTTCGGTGAGGTAGAGTCTGTGGGGGATCTTGTTCATGCCGCTCGCTCCTTTTTTGCGGGGGAGGGCAGCAAAAAAGCCCTCGCCCCAAGAATTTGTTCTCTGGGACAAAGGCCAAAAACCTCTGCGGTACCACCCGGATTGACGTGTGCCAGCGCACGCGCCCGCTCGCTTTCCGGCGTCCCAAACAACGCCGGCTCCCCGGATAACGGGTGGAGTCCCCGTCTGGCTACTGAGCCTCCCGGCCGTTCGCCCCTGCCCTCGGAAGTCCATTCCCTCCGGCGTCCCCTGCCCCGCTTCCACCATTCGGGGCTCGCTGCAAGGGTCCTGTCCTGAGGTACTCCTCTTCTTCATCGGTTTAGCGTTCTGAAGTTGTGTGCATTATAACCGATGGGGGGAGGGCTGTCAAGTCCTTTGTGAGGAAAAATGATATTTTTTTCCTGAACGGCAACTTTCTCTTGCCCGGCGGCGTCTAAATAGGTATACTGATAAACGTTGACATAATCACTGCCGATGACAGCGGAGAGGACGGGAACGCTTTGGCAAAGCGCCTGATGAAACATAAGAGACGGCGGACCTCCGGGGTCCGCCGGGTGGGGCGGACCCTCTACCGGGCCCTGGTGACGGTCTCCGCCCTGATCGTGGTGCTCTTCTGCGCCTACAACGCCCTGGTCCGGGCCCCCGAGCAGGCGGCGCCCCCTATGGCGGCCGTTCCACAGCCCACCTCCGGGACCTCCGGCGTCGAAGAGGAGGAGGCCGAGCCCACCCCCACCCCCACGCCCCTGGTGCGGAAGGAGGGCTTTTACACCTTCCTCCTGGTGGCCACCGACGAAGGGGGCGGCAACACCGACACCCTGATGGTGGCCGCCTACGACACGGCGGCCCAGACCGTGGGCGTGGTCTCCATCCCCCGGGACACCCTGGTGGACCGGACCCCGCCCAAGATCAACGGCGTCTACGCCCGGGAGGGCATGGAGGGCCTGCGGGAGACCGTCTCCGACCTCATAGGCATCCCCATCGACTACACCGTCATGGTCAACCTCAACGGCTTCCAGCGGCTGGTGAACGCCGTGGGCGGGGTAGACTTCTACGTCCCCTGCGACATGGACTACGACGACCCCACCGCCGATCCTCCCCTCTCCATCCACTACACCGAGGGCATGACCCACCTGGACGGCCAGGAGGCCATGGAGGTGGTGCGCTTCCGCCACAACAACGACGGCACCGGCTACACCGACGTGGGCCGGTCCCAGACCCAGCAGAAGCTGCTGGTGGCCGTGGGGAAAAAGGTGCTGGCCAATCCGGGCAAGATCAGCGAGTATGTGGACATCTTCCTGGAGAACGTCAAGACCGACCTCTCCGCCGCCGACATCCTGTGGCTGGCGGGACAGGCTGCCGGACTGGATACGGAAAACGGCATCTCCACCGCCACACTCCCCGGCGACGGCTCCGTCCGCTACAACGGCACCTCCTGGTGCTATCAGCTGGAGCGGGAGGAATGCCTGGCCATCTTCAACGACCTCCTCAATCCCTATACCACCGAGATCACCATGGACATGACCAATATGTTCCAGGCCACGTGAATGAAACTGCCCTCCGGACCCTGTCCGGAGGGCAGTTTTTCTCTGCGGTCTGCGGCGTCAGCCCTTCTGGAAGAGCTCGGTGGAGAGATACCGCTCCCCGGTGTCGGGGAGGACGGCGACGATGGTCTTGCCGGCGAAGTCCGGCTCGCCGGCCAGGGCCTTGGCCGCCCAGGCGGCGGCGCCGGAGGAGATGCCCACCAGCAGGCCCTCGGTCTCCGAGAGGGCCCGGCCGGCGGCCAGAGCCTCCTCCCCCGGGACGGCCACCACCCGGTCTACCACGGAGCGGTCCAGGGTGCCGGGGATGAAGCCCGCCCCGATGCCCTGGATTTTGTGGGGGCCGGGCTGTCCGCCGGAGAGGACGGCAGACTCGGCGGGCTCCACCGCCACCACCTGAACGGCGGGATCCTGCTCCTTGAGATACCGGCCCGCCCCGGTGAGGGTGCCGCCGGAGCCCACCCCGGCCACCAGCACGTCCACCCGTCCCTCCGTGTCCCGCCAGATCTCCGGGCCGGTGGTCTCATAGTGGGCGCGGGCGTTGGCCGGATTGTTGAACTGGTCGGGCATCCAGGCCCCGGGCAGAGTCTCCAGGAGCTCGTTGGCCTTGGCGATGGCCCCGGCCATGCCCTTGGCCCCCTCGGTGAGGACCAGCTCGGCCCCCAGGGCGGAGAGGAGGCTCCGCCGCTCCTGGCTCATGGTCTCGGGCATGGTGAGGACCACGCGATAGCCCAGGATGCGGCCGATGTAGCTCAGGCCTACCCCTGTGTTGCCGCTGGTGGGCTCCACGATGGTGGCGCCGGGCCGGAGCGCCCCCCGCGCTTCCGCGTCCCGGATCATGTAGAGGGCGGCTCGGTCCTTGGCGGAGGACAGGGGGTTGAAGGACTCCAGCTTGGCCAGGACGCGGACGCCGGGGGCGTACCGCTCCAGAGCCAGGAGGGGGGTGTTTCCGATGAGGTCCAGAATGGTATGGGCGATGGGCATGGGAATGCGCCTCCTAAACAGTTTTTTACAGTGTAGCACAAAAAGCCCACAGATTCAATAGGAATTAAGGGGGAAAAGAAAGGCCCGCTCCGGCTACGCCGGAACGGGCCTTTCGGATGTTTAGAACACGGCCACCACAGCGCCGGCGTAGGTCTCGTCGATAAAGGTCTTGACCTCGTCGGACTTCAGGGCGTCCACCAGGGCCAGGATGGCGGGATCGGTCTCCCGGCCCTCCTTCACGGCCAGCACGTTGGCGTAGGCGGTGGCGGCCTCGCCCTCGGCGGACTCCACGGCCAGGGCGTCGGCCACGCTCAGGCCGGCGTCAATGGCGTAGTTGCCGTTGATGACGGCCAGGTCCACGTCGGCCAGGCGGGAGGGGATCTGGCTGGCCTCCAGCTCCACGATCTCCAGGTTCTTGGGGTTCTCGGCGATGTCGGCCTTGGTGGCGGTGATGCCGGCGCCCTCCTTCAGGGTGATGAGCCCCTCCTGCTGGAGGAGCAGCAGGGCCCGGGCCTCGTTGGTGGTGTCATTGGGCACGGCGATCTGGGCGCCGTCGGCCAGCTCCTCAATGGAGGCGGTCTTGCCGGCGTAGAGGCCCATGGGCTCGTAGTGCACGTTGGCGGCGCTCACCAGGTGGGTGCCGTACTCGGTGTTAAAGTCGTTCATGTAGGTGATGTGCTGGAAGTAGTTG
>DXDV01000246.1 GCA_019115345.1 Candidatus Intestinimonas stercorigallinarum
GCGGTTGCAGGAAAGGATATCGGCGTCTCCACCTTCAACGGGCGCACGGGGGCGGTAACCCCTGCGGCCGGCGACTACACCTGCGAGATGGTCGGGGCCGATCCCGCCGGGAGCGCAGCCGCCGTCCAGAGCGGGCTGGATACACATGTGGGGGACGCTGTTTCCCACATCACTGCTTTGGAGCGGACGGCGTGGAGCGGAAAAGCGGAGGTGCCCCCCTATATACCGGTCACCCTGACGGCGGCCGGCTGGGCAGACAATAGGCAGACAGTATCCGTCCCGGGCGTCTCCGCCGACGAGCTTACGCAGTTGCTCATCCCGGTCGCCGCCGGGACGGCAATGGAGGCGTATGAGGACTCCGTGGTCCGCTGCCGGGTCCAGGCGGAAAACAGCCTGACTTTTACCTGTGAGGAGGTCCCCGCTGTGGACCTGACCGTCTATATCGTGATCATCACGTTAGCGTGAGGAGGTGAGACCGTGATCATTATCAAAATGGAACAGGACAAGTCTTTGCTCGTCACCCGCAAGCCGATCCTACACCAGTTTGAGCACAAGGCGGACCAGCTTCTTTTCCTGATTCCACCCAATATCGACAATGTGGACCTGGCGAACGCGAATGTGATCGCCAGGTTTATTCTGCCCAGCGGCATGGGGATGACCAAGGGGCTGGCGAGGAAGGAGGATCTGTACCAGGACTACGCGCAGTATATCACCTCCCTCACGTCAGTCATGACCGCTGAGGCCGGAGAGATCGAGCTGTGCCTCTCCATCGTTGACAAACAGGGGGCTGTCGTTCTGCGCTCCTCCCCCGCCTTCCTGCGGATCCTTCCCTCCATCTCCTCCGACGAGCTGCTGGAGGAGGGTCAGCTGGACCAGCTGGATTGGCTGACGATGCAGCTTGCCAGGATGGAGACCCGCGTAGAGGAGACCGACGCGAAGAAGGCGGACAACCTGATCTTCGACGCGGAGACCAGCACCATCCAGTTGACCGCCAACGGCATTCCCATTGGCGACAGGATCTATGTCTGCACCGACACCGGCGAGTGCATTACGGATATCGTCATTACGGAGGAGGGCGAGATGGTCCTCCGCTTCAGCGACGGCACCGAGAAAAATCTCGGCAGTATGTTGGATGTCAGCGGCGCCGTCTACGTGCCCCACATCGACGACAGAAAGATCCTGACCTTCACCGTTGAGGAGAAGCCGGGAGACATCCCTGGGCCTGTGGATCTGAATCCGTTTGATGAGTGGTCTGACATCGACGGCAGCCAGGTCACCTCAGATTACATCTGGGAAGAAATGTGACAGATACGCGCTCCCGTATGGGGGCGCTGAATTCTTTTATGGAGGAGGATAGCATGGCAAACAATGTGATCTTTAAGGTCGGTACAAAGGCGGTCTATGACGCTCTGCAGCAGAAGGACGCCAATACTCTGTACTGGCTCACGGATGTAAAAGAGATCCGCAAGGGCGAGGAGCTGTACGCAGTGGGCCGGGAGGCCACCGCCGCTGCCGCCGGCCTGATGTCCGCCGCGGACAAGGCGAAGCTGGACGGCATCTCCGGCTCCGGCGCTTCCGCCGGTCTGACCCCTGTTGACGCCACCATCATCCTAGGGGACGGTGAGGACGGCTTCAAGACCATCCAGGTCGGCGTGTCCCAGGACGAGGGCAACCTGCTGGAGGTGCGCGGCGACGGCTTGTTTGTGGCGGTGGACCAGGAAGCCGTGGAGCAGGCCGCTTCCCAGGCCGCGACGGACGCGGTGAATGCGTTCGCTGAGAAGGTCAGCGATGACGGCTCGGTGAACACCTTCAAGGAGCTGGTGGATTACGTGGCGGCTCACGCCCCCGAGGCTGCCGACATGGCCTCTGACATTACCAACCTGCAGGGCATCATCAGCTCCATGCCTGACGAGATCCTCAGCGAGATCGTCAATGTCCAGCGCACGGAGACCACCAACACCGCCGAGATCCGTATCTTCACCAAGCAGGAGGATGGCACCTATTCCCCCGACGTACAGCACGGCGTACTGACCCTGATTGGTGCTGGTTACGGTCCAGATGGCGTCAACGGCGCTGGTCTTTTGAGCTATGCCGACAAGCAGAAGCTGGACGGCATCGACACGGAACTGATCGCCAACATGGCCCAGAGCCTTGTCTGGGGAGAAATGTAATCAAAATAATTGGAGGATTTTGAACATGGCTACTGTTTCTTTTAAGAAGGGCCTTCTGGCAGCTCTGCCCTCCGCATATGCGGAGGGGACCTTCTATGTGACCACGGATGAACGCGCCCTGTATCTGGATGTCAGCAACGACACCCGCATCCGTATTGGCGATTTCCAGGAGTTCGCCAACCTGGAGGCACTCCAGGCCAACACCAACCCCAGCACCACCGCTCTGTATTACATCGCCGACATCAACGTCCTGGCGAAGTGGAATGGCACCAACTACATCCAGATCAATCTTGATACCGGCGCTACCTCCATTGAGGTGACTGGCGACGGCAATGCCGTCACTGTTGCTGCATACGATGCCAGCTCCCGAAAGATCACACTGACCAAGGGCGCCACCTATGTGACTTCCGCCGAGGTGTCTTCTGCTATCGCCACCGCTATCGGTGATCTGGGCAACAAAGAGGATGACGTTCCTTACACCACCGTGAAGGAGTATGTGGACGACAAGGTTGCCGATGTCGTGGCCGGTTCTATCGAGGGCCTGGGCGCTCTGGCAGCGAAGGACCAGGTTGCTGAGGCGGATCTGGAATCCGCTCTGGCCGCGAAGATTAATGGCAAGGCCGACCAGGCCGCCGTTGACGCCCTGGTCGGCGCTGATACCGGCAAGAGCGTCCGCACCATTGCCAACGAAGAGCTGGCTGCCCAGCTCATCCCCGCTGAGGCCCAGGACTCCCTGGATACCCTGGCAGAGATTGCAGCCTGGATTCAAGCGCATCCCGACGATGCCAGCGCCATGAATGCCGCTATCGAGGCCCTTGAGACCAAGGTGGACACCGGCGAGCAGACCGTCTCCGCCTATGTGGCCGCCGCCATCGCCGCCCTAAACATTGGCGATTACGCCACCGCTGCCAATCTGACCGCCCTGGCTGGTCGGGTGACCACCCTGGAGGGCGCTACCCACACCCATGCCAACAAGGCCGTGCTGGACGGCGTCACCTCCGAGAAGGTCACCGCCTGGGATGCCGCCGAGCAGAACGCCAAGGACTACGCTGATGGTCTGGCTGTGAACTACGACGCCGCTGGGTCCGCCACTGCCGCTGAGACCGCCGCTAAGTCCTACGCCGACAGCCTGGCCGCAAACTATGACGCCGCCGGGTCCGCTACCACCGCCGAGACCAACGCCAAGGAGTACGCTGACACCGCTGTGGAAACTGCCTTGAC
>DXDV01000029.1 GCA_019115345.1 Candidatus Intestinimonas stercorigallinarum
GGAACAGGAAGGGAAAGGGACGGGAGTACGGATTCTTCGCTTCGCTCAGAATGACGGGGATGGGACGTGGTTCTTCTCTGTGTGGGGCGCGACGACCCGGCGCGCCGGACCACGCCGCGTTTCCCCCTATCATTCTGACTGTCCCCCCCTTTGTCATTCTGAGGCCGCAGGCCGAAGAATCCGCATCCTCCGTCTTTGTGCGTGACAGGAATACTCCCTCAGCCGCCTGCGGCGGCAGCTCCCTCAAAGAGGGAGCCAAGGACGGGAGTACGGATTCTTCGCTTCGCTCAGAATGACGGGGATGGGACGTGGTTCTTCTCTGTGTGGGGCGCGACGACCCGGTGCGCCGGACCACGCCGCGTTTCCCTCTGTCATTCTGACTGTCTCCCCCTTTGTCATTCTGAGGCCGCAGGCCGAAGAATCCGCATCCTCCGTCTTTGTGCGGAACAGGAATACTCCCTCAGCCGCCTGCGGCGGCAGCTCCCTCAAAGAGGGAGCCAAGGACGGGAGTACGGATTCTTCGCTTCGCTCAGAATGACAGCGGGGGGCGCGGTGCCGCACCGGGCGGATGATAGCCGCCCCTACGCGCTGGTACGGCGGCCCTGGGGACTGCCCCACACATAGCCCTCACAGCGCAGCTCCTCCATGAGGGCGGCGCCCAGGCAGAAGCCCCGGCGGAAGGCCTCGCCGGTGTAGCAGTCCTGAAGTTTGCCCAGGGCGGACCAGAACTCGTCCAGAAAGGCGTCGGACAGGGCCTCCGCCACCTTCCGGCAGTAGGGGTCCAGGGCTTTTCGGGCCGTTTCCTCCCCCGGATAGGGCGGATGGGGCGTGCTGGCTTCATGGATGAAATCAAGGACAGATTCCACGACGACACCTCCTATATTATATGCTCGATTTGAGCCTATTATATAGGAGCAAAATGAGCATGTCAAGGGGGTGGACGGTCAATGACCGAATTTCATGTTCGCCTGAAAGAACTCCGCAAACACAGGAAGAAAAAGCTAAAAGAGACCGCCGACTGCCTGGGCATCCAGCTCCGGTCCTATCAGGCCTATGAGAGCGGGGACCGGGAACCTAATATTGCCCGGCTCATCGCGCTGGCGGATTTTTTTGACGTATCCTTGGATTATCTGTTGGGGCGTACTGACACGGACGCAAATTTGTGATATACTACTTTAATACGCAGTATATCACGATCCGATTTGAGAGGACTGGAACACATGCGCAGAGCACTCATTCTGCCGGTGACCGCCATTGCGGGAGGCGCGGCCGGCTTTTTCCTGCGGCGGCTGGAGCTGGCCACCGCCTTTGAGCCGGACACCGGCCTGCCCATTCCCGACATGCCGGTGACCTGGGCCCTCATCGCCCTGTCGGCGGCGGTGGCCGTCCTGCTTCTCCTGCTGAGCCTGGGGGCGGGCAGGGGCATGGAGGGGGGCTACGACCAGGCCTTCCAGGCCCGGGACAACCTGCCCTACATGATGGGCATGACGGCGGGGGCCTTCCTCACCGCGGGCGGCGGCGCGCTCCTCCTGCTCCAGCTCCCCCGGCGGTATGTGGAGACATCCTCCGCCTCCGGGCTCTCCCTGCTCAGCCTGGCCCCCATGGCGCTGCTGGCGGCCCTGTGCCTGGCCGCCGCCGGGAGCATGCTCCTGCTGGGCAAGAACACCTACCGGGGCGAGGGCCGGGGCAAGTACAGCGCCTGCCTCCTCCTCCCCGCCTACGCCTGCTGCCTGTGGCTCATCGTCTCCTACCAGGAGCACAGCGGCGACCCCGTGATCCTGGATTACGTCTATCAGCTCTTCGCCGTCATCGCCGCGGTGCTGGCGTGCTATTTTATCTCCGGCTTCGGCTTCCAGCGCAGCCGGCCGGGGCTGACCCTCTTTTTCTCCGGCGAGGCCATGTACTTCACCCTGGTCACTCTGGCCGACACCCATGAGCCGGCCTTCCTGCTGCTGTACGGCGGCTACTTCTTCTACTTCGCCGCTTCCTCGGTGGCCCTGCTGCGGGGACTCAGCCGTCCCCTGGGACCGCGAATGCCGGGGGGCAGACGCCTGAGCACCCAGCAGAATACAAATAGGGAGGAAAGACCCCATGAAGGATAAGTTCTATATCACCACGCCCATCTACTACCCCTCGGACAAGCTCCACATCGGCCACACCTACTGCACCGTGGCCACCGACGCCATGGCCCGCTACAAGCGCCTCACCGGCTGCGACGTCATGTTCCTCACCGGCACCGACGAGCACGGCCAGAAGATCGAGGACAAGGCCAGGGAGGCCGGCGTCACCCCCAAGCAGTTCGTGGACGGCATCGTGGAGGGCAAGGGGGGCATCCTGGACCTGTGGAAGCTCATGAACATCTCAAACGACCGCTTCATCCGCACCACCGACGGCTACCATGAGCACTCCGTCCAGAAGATCTTCAAGCAGCTCTACGAGCAGGGGGACATCTACAAGGGCAAGTACGTGGGCAAGTACTGCAAGCCCTGCGAGTCCTTCTGGACCGAGACCCAGCTGGTGGACGGCAAGTGCCCCGACTGCGGCCGTGAGGTGGTGGACGCCGAGGAGGAGGCCTACTTCTTCCGCCTGTCCAAGTACGCCGACCGCATCCTCCACCTGCTGGAGGACACCGACTTCCTGGAGCCCCGGAGCCGGGTCCACGAGATGGTCAACAACTTCATCAAGCCCGGCCTGGAGGACCTGTGCGTCTCCCGGACCAGCTTCACCTGGGGCGTCCCCGTGGACTTTGACCCCGGCCACGTGGTCTACGTGTGGATCGACGCCCTCTCCAACTATATCACCGCCCTGGGCTATGGCAACGACCAGTACCACGACTACGACAAGTACTGGCCCGCCGACGTCCACTTCGTGGGCAAGGAGATCGTCCGCTTCCACTCCATCATCTGGCCCGCC
>DXDV01000247.1 GCA_019115345.1 Candidatus Intestinimonas stercorigallinarum
AGCTATGCCCTTTACGGCTTCACCCCCCTGGACACCCCCGCCATCGAGGCCAGCGAGGTCCTGCTGGCCAAGGGCGGCGGCGAGACCGAAAAGCAGATCTACCGCTTCACCAAGGGGGACACCGACCTGTCTCTGCGCTTCGACCTCACCGTCCCCCTGGCCAAGTACGTGGCTCTGCACCAGGGAGAGCTTACCTTCCCCTTCCGCCGGTTCCAGATCGGCAAAGTCTACCGGGGTGAGCGGGCCCAGCGGGGCCGGTTCCGGGAGTTCTACCAGGCCGACATCGACGTCATCGGCGACGGCAGGCTGGACATCGCCAACGAGGCCGAGGTCCCCGCCATCATCTACAAGACCTTCACCGCCCTGGGCCTCCGGCGCTTCAAGATCCGGGTCAACAACCGGAAGGTCCTCAACGGCCTCTTCGACCTGCTGGGCCTCAAGGAGCGCTCCGGCGACGTGATGCGCACCATCGACAAGCTGGAGAAGATCGGCCCCGAGAAGGTGAAGGCCATCCTGGCGGACGACTTCGCCGTCCCCGCCGCCACCGCCGACCAGCTCCTCGCCCTCCTCTCCACCAACGACCCCATGGCCGCCCTGGAGGGCTTCAAGGGAAAGAACGAGCTGCTGGACCGGGGCATCGACGAGCTCTCCACCGTGGTCAGGTATATGGCCGCCTTCGGCGTGCCGGAGGACCACTTCGCCGTGGATCTCACCATCGCCCGGGGCCTGGACTACTACACCGGCACCGTCTACGAGACCGTCATGCTGGACCACCCGGAGATCGGTTCCATCTGTTCCGGGGGCAGATATGATAACTTAGCGGAATATTATACCGAAAAACAACTCCCCGGAGTGGGAATTTCCATCGGTCTCACCCGTCTCTTCTTCGTTTTGCAGGACCAGGGCTATCTGAACCCGGAGGTCCTCACCGCCCCCGCCGACCTGCTGGTGCTGCCCATGACGGGGGACCTCACCGCCGCCATCTCCTTCGCCACCGCCTGCCGCGCCGCCGGCATCCGCACTCAGCTCTACACCGAGGCCAAGAAATTCAAGGCCAAGATGAACTACGCCGACAAGACCGGCATCCCCTTTGCCGCCTTCCTGGGGGAGGATGAGATCAGCGCCGGTACCGTCACCGTGAAGGACCTGCTGCTGCCCGACCCCTCCACCCCTGAGGAGGCCGAGGAGCAGAAGGCCGCCGGGCGCTGCAAGCAGGTGACCCTCCCCACGGCGGAGGCCGTGGACTATATCAAGACCCGTCTGGACGCCCGGCCCCACAGCCAGCCCATCCTGGACGCCCCCGCCCTGGCGGAGAAGTACCACCTGGAGCAGCCCTGAGACGAGGCCGGCGGGCGGCCAAAGGCCGCCCGCTATATGGATGCAGCACCCGCATTTTCGTGGGGCGCGCCCATGGGATTACGGTGCGACCCGCTGTGGCTTCCCGAAATACGCCCCTCTCCCGTCATTCTGAGACCGCAAGGCGGTCGAATCCGTACTCCCGTCCTAGGCTCCCTCTCTGAGGGAGCTGCCGCCGTAGGCGGCTGAGGGAGTATTTCCGTCACGCACAAAGACGGGGGAAACGGATTCTTCGCCTTCGCTTCGTCCTCGCAAAGTCCGCTTCACTCTGTTTCCGCCTGACGGCGAAAACTCGCTCCGCTCCCTTGCTCGTCCTCTCCCCACGAAAGGCGTTCCGCCTTTCGCGGGGGCCCCATATTTGCAAAGTCTGCTCCCTTCTGTTCACCCCCTCAGTCCGGCAGAGCCGGACAGCTCCCCCGTCAAGGGGGAGCTATAATGGCGCGCCGAGTCGTCGCGCCCCACACAAAGGCAGTCAAAAATCCCACGGCAAACCACCCCATATCCCCCCATTTTCAAATCCCATCGGGATAAACTAATCATAATATTACAAATTGGAGTTGATTTTTCATGACGCAGTCCCGCACCCACACCTGTGGGGAGCTCCGGATGGAGCACATCGGCCAGACCGTGACCCTGGCCGGTTTTCTGGAGAACGTCCGTGAGGTGGGCCAGAACCTGGCCTTCGCCGTCCTCCGGGACTTTTACGGCACCACCCAGGTGGTCATCGAGAACGAGGCCATGATGGCCGTCATCAAGCCCCTCAACAAGGAGTCCACCCTTCAGGTCACCGGCGTGGTCCGGGAGCGGGACAGCAAGAACCCCAAGCTGCCCACCGGCGACATCGAGGTAGTGCCCAGCGAGATCAAGGTGCTGGGCCGCTGCCGCCACAACGAGCTCCCCTTCCCCATCAACCGCAGCCGGGAGGCCGACGAGTCCCAGCGGCTGAAGTACCGCTACCTGGACCTGCGGAACCCGGCGGTGAAGAACAACATCATCCTGCGCTGCAATGTGGTCTCCGCCCTGCGGCAGGCCATGACCGCCCAGGGCTTCCTGGAGATCACCACCCCCATCCTCACCGCCTCCTCTCCGGAAGGCGCGAGAGACTATCTGGTGCCCAGCCGGAAACACCCCGGCAAGTTCTACGCCCTGCCCCAGGCCCCCCAGCAGTTCAAGCAGCTGCTGATGGCCTCCGGCTTCGACAAGTACTTCCAGATCGCCCCCTGCTTCCGGGAC
>DXDV01000248.1 GCA_019115345.1 Candidatus Intestinimonas stercorigallinarum
ATGGGCCTGCGGCAGCGGTTCGTGGAGACCCTGAAGCTGGACGCCGAGCACGCGGTCTTCCCCCAGGACGGGGACTGCTTCGCCGCCATGGGGGCCGCCCTGTGCGCCGCCGACTACCCGGCGACCCCCTTTGAGGCGGTGCTGAAAAAGCTGGAGGACAGCGCCGCCGTCAAGACCCAGGTGGACACCATGCCCCCCCTGTTCGACTCCCAGGCGGAGTATGACGCCTTCGCGGCCCGGCACAACGCCAGCCGCCCCCCCGAGGCCGACATCCACACCTACGCCGGCCCCGCCTGGCTGGGCATCGACGCCGGCTCCACCACCACCAAGCTGGCCCTCATCACCGCCGACGGCGGCCTGCTCTACACCTACTACCACTCCAACCTGGGCAACCCGGTATCCATCGTGCTGGAGCAGCTGCGGGAGATCTATCGGCTGTGCGGCAACCGCATTGAGATCAAGGGAGCCGCCGTCACCGGCTATGGGGAGGACCTCATCAAGAACGCCTTCTCCTGCGACCTGGGCCTGGTGGAGACCATGGCCCACTACAAGGCGGCCGCCCACTTCCAGCCCGACGTGGACTTCATCATCGACATCGGCGGCCAGGACATGAAGTGCTTCAAGATCCGCAACGGCGCCGTGGACTCCATCATGCTCAACGAGGCCTGCTCCTCCGGCTGCGGCTCCTTCATCGAGACCTTCGCCAAGGCCCTGGGCTACACCATCGCCGACTTTGCCAAGCTGGGCCTGTTCGCCCAGAAGCCGGTGAATCTGGGCTCCCGCTGCACCGTGTTTATGAACTCCAGCGTGAAGCAGGCCCAGAAGGACGGCGCCAGCGTGGAGGATATCTCCGCCGGACTCTCCATCTCCATCGTGAAGAACGCCGTCTACAAGGTCATCCGGGCCGCCTCCGCCGACGACCTGGGCAAGCACATCGTGGTCCAGGGAGGCACCTTCCTCAACGACGCCGTCCTCCGGGCCTTCGAGCTGGAGCTGGGCCGCAACGTCACCCGGCCCACCATTGCCGGGCTCATGGGAGCCTTCGGCGCCGCCCTGGCCGCCCGAGACCTCCATTTGAAGGAGAGCTCTCTGTTAAGTGAAAAGGCTTTGCAGTCATTCACCCACAGTGCAAAGCCTGTGACATGCAATCTGTGCACCAACCACTGCTCCCTCACCGTCAACAGCTTTGACGGCGGGCGGCGCTTTATCTCGGGCAACCGTTGCTCCCGCCCCCTGGGCAAGGAGAAGGTGGAGATGCCCGACCTCATGGTCTACAAATACAAGAAGCTCCGGGCCATGGAGGGCAAGGGAGAGGGCGACGGCTCCCGTGGAAGGATGGGCATTCCCTTCGGTCTCAATATGTATGAGAACCTGCCCTTCTGGTATACCTTCTTCACCAAACTCAACTTCGAGGTGGTCCTCTCCCCCGAGTCCTCCCGGAAGCTCTATCTGAAGGGCCAGCACACCATTCCCTCCGATACGGTGTGCTACCCCGCAAAGCTCCTCCACGGTCATGTGGAGGCCCTGGTGGAGGCGGGGGTGGATGCCATCTGGTACCCCTGCATGTCCTACAACAACGACGAGGGCATCGGCGACAACCACTACAACTGTCCGGTGGTGGCCTACTACCCCGAGCTGCTCTCCGCCAACGTGCCCCTGCTCAAGCAGACCAGGTACCTGGACCCCTATGTGGGCCTCTGGCGGCACAAAGACTTTGAAAAGCGCATCGCCAAGCTCATGGAGGCCGAGTTCGGCATCCCCAGGCGGGAGTCGGTCCAGGCCGCCAGAGCGGCCTACGCCGCTTACGACGCCTACGTCCAGGACGTGCGGGCCACCGGCGCCAAGTACATCGCCCAGGCCCGGGCCGAGGGCCGGAACATCATCGTGGTGTGCGGCCGGCCCTACCACATCGACCCGGAGATCAACCACGGCATCAACGACCTCATCACCTCCTTCGGCTTTGTGCTGGTCACCGAGGACGCCCTCTCCTACCTGGAGGACTACGCCCCCCGGAAGGTCCTCAACCAGTGGACCTTCCAGAGCCGGATGTACAACGCCGCCCGATATGTCTGCACCCAGAGCGACATGCAGGTGGTGCAGCTGGTGAGCTTCGGCTGCGGCACCGACGCCATCACCACCGACGAGATGCGGGATATTCTTGAGCAAGGTGGAAAGCTTTACACCCAGCTGAAGATCGACGACATCAACAATCTGGGGGCGGTGAAGATCCGCATCCGCTCCCTGATGGCGGCCATGGACGCCCGCCGGGACCGGGACGCCTCCGGAGCGCAGACCTCCGCCTGAGGGCAACGCCTGTCAGGTAAAAACACATGACAGAGTCCGCCCCACCTGGGCGCAGACCTCTCCCCGAAAGGAATTACTGTAATGGCAGAATTGGTATACGACAAGACCGGCCGGCTCCTTTTCACCAAGGAAATGAAGAAGGAGTACACCCTTTTGGTCCCTCAGATGCTGCCCGACCACTTCGCCCTGCTGGTGCGTATCATCCAGAACGAGGGCTACAAGGTGGAGATGCTGGAAAACACCGGAAAGCCGGTGGTGGACGCCGGGCAGAAGTACGTCCACAACGACGCCTGCTACCCCGCTATCCTGGTCATCGGCCAGCTCATCAACGCGGTGCAGTGCGGCAAATACGACCCCCACAAGGTGGCCCTGGTCATCACACAGACCGGCGGCGGCTGCCGGGCCTCCAACTACATCCACATGCTCCGCAAGGCCCTGGAAAAGGCAGGGCTGGGCTTTGTCCCCGTCATCTCCATCAACCTCTCCGGCCTGGAGCGCAACCCCGGCTTCCAGCTGAGCATCGGCATCCTGCGCAAGGCCGTTTTCGCCATCATGTACGGCGACCTCATCATGAACGTGGGCAATCAGGTCCGGCCCTATGAGGTCAATCCCGGCGAGACCGACCGGGTGGCGTCGGAGTGTGTGGACTTCCTCCTCTCCGACATGGCCCAGGGCAAGGGCCTGTCCCACAAGTCCATGGTGAAGAACTTCGATCGGATCATCGACCGCTTCAAGGCCATCCCCGTGACCGGCGAGGAGAAGGTCCGGGTGGGCGTGGTAGGCGAGATCTACGTCAAGTACGCCCCCCTGGGCAACAACAACCTCAACGAATTTCTCCTCTCCGAGGGAGCCGAGCCGGTGGTGCCCGGCCTGGTGGACTTCGTCATCTTCAAAATCTACAACCGGGACGTGGACGTGGATCTCTACGGCGGCAAGTGGATCAAGCAGGCGGTGTGCCGTCTCTTCGCCGGGTACGTGAAGAAGTACCAGCACGCCCTTATCGACACTCTCAAGCGCTCCGACCGGTTCCGGGCCCCCGGGGACTTTGACGAGCTTCACAGTTACATCAAGGGCTACCTGGGCGACGGCAACAAGATGGGCGAGGGCTGGCTCCTCACCGCCGAGATGCTGGAGCTCATCCACACCGGCGTGCCCAACATCGTCTGCACCCAGCCCTTCGGCTGCCTGCCCAACCACATCGTTGGCAAGGGCATGATCCGCAAGCTCAAGGACGATTACCCCTGGAGCAACATCGTGGCCATCGACTACGACCCCGGCGCCACCAAGATCAACCAGGAGAACCGCATCAAGCTCATGCTGGCCAACGCCAGGGGCCTTGCCAAGCAGCACGCCCAGGAGGAGGCCGGCAAAACCCCGCAGGCTGAGCCCGCCGCCGTGTGAATGCCGCTTCCCCGGTCTCCCTCCTTCGGGGAGGCCGGGGATTCCCTATGGCGTGCCAGTTGTGTTACAGGAGGAAACCGATGGAATCGCTGCGTTTCGTGGACGCCTGCACCGACGAGCACTTCCGCGCCATGTCCCTCATCCACGCTATGGGCTGGAGAGACACTTACATTGACGCAGTGCCCGCCGATTATATGGCCCGGGAAATCACCGATGAGCGCTGGGTCCCCTTTTTCCGGGAGGACTACCGCATCAGCCGTTGTCATGGACTTTTGCTTTACAGAAATGAGACCCCGGTGGCCTGCCTGAACTATGGTCCCGCCCGGACCGAGAACTACAACGCCGGCACCAGGGAGGGCTCCGACTTCCCCAACGCCGCCTACGCCGGCTGGGGTGAGATCATCTCCTTCTACACCCATCCGGCGGAGCGGGGCAAGGGCTACGGCGGAGCCCTCATTGAGGAGGCCATGGACCGGCTGCGCCGGGAGGGCTACCTAAGCTGCTTCGTCTTTGTCCTGCGGGAGAACGAGAAGGCCCGCCGGTTCTACGCCGCCCACGGCTTTGCCTGGGACGGCACCCACGCCGACATCCCCTTTCCCCCAAATGCCGTCTGCGTGGACCTGAGATATACAAGGGAGCTGTGAAGCGATGAAAAGGCTGGCCCTCATGCTCTGTACCCTGGCCCTCCTCACCGCCTGCGGCGAGGAACCCCTGGATTGGACCCCCACTCCCGCCACGCCCCAGCCCACTCCCACCCCTTCCGCGGAGACGGAGGCCCCATGGGCCGCTCTTACCGTGGATGACCTGCCCACCGCACTGGCCGAACCCGACGATCTCTTTTCCGGCGAGGAGCCGCAGGTCTATCTCTTGGGCTGCAAGCTCGAGGAAGGCATTTACCTTTACGGCCTGAACGAAGGCTATGGCGGCGGTGTACTGCTGCGGCGGGGGGAGGACCTCGCCCATTTTGACCAGTCCTTCTCCCCGTCGGAGTCCCCCGCTCTCCCCGAGCTCTACCTCTCCGACTTCGACGGCAACGGAGTCGAGGAGCTGGCCGTCCGCTACCTTATGGAGTCCCAGGGGGAGCGGATCTCCTACGACCTGCACCTTTACGCCTGGGAGGGCGGACTCTGCTCCGACCGCCCCATCACCCACGGCGACTGCGCCCAGAAGGCCCTGGAGGCCGTGGAGACCGAGTATGACGCCACCACCGGCCGATTCACCCTCTCCTACGGCAACACCAGCGCCGTCTACCGGCTGCCAGACCAGTACCGCTCCGCCCCAGGCAGCCTCACGCTGGACTCCTGTTTCTTCCGGGAGCGGGACGGGGTCTTTACCGTGGTGCTGGGCGCCCGGCTGGACACGACCGGCACCCTCTTTGCCAACGTACTGGCTGACATCGACCTCACTGAGGAGAACTTCGTCCTGCGGAGCATTCGGGTGGAACCCACCACCGTGGTCTGAGATCACACCGGGAAAGGAGGCTGGAACATGGACGACGCCCGGATGGGCACCATGCCGGTGCGCCCTCTGCTGCTGCGCATGGCCTGGCCCATGATGCTATCCATGCTCATCCAGGCCCTCTACAACCTGGTAGACTCCATGTTCGTCTCCCGGCTCAGCGCCGCCGCCTTCCAGGCCCTGTCCCTGGCCTATCCGGTGCAGATGTTCATGGTATCGGTATGCATTGGAGCCGGAGTGGGTCTCAACGCCCTCCTCTCCAAGCGCCTGGGTCAGGGGGACCGTGAGGAGGCCCGGGCGGTGGCCCTCAACGGCTGCTTCCTCTATCTGCTGTGCTGGCTCCTCTTCCTCTCCTTCTCCCCCTTCGCCCGGCCCTTCATGGACTTTTTCACCACAGACCCCGCCATTGCCGACTCCGGCCGGACCTACCTCACCATCGTCACCGGCGCGTCGGTGGGCATGACCATGCAGTTTGCCACTGAGCGCGTCTTGCTGGCCTGCGGCGACCCGGTGGGGCCCATGGTGATCCAGGGGGTGGGGGCAGTGGTCAACCTGATCCTGGACCCTCTTCTCATCTTCGGTCTGGGCCCCTTCCCCGCTCTGGGGGTGGCCGGCGCCGCCCTGGCCACCGTGCTGGGCCAGTGGACCGGCATGGCTGTGGGCCTGCTCCTCCTCCGCCGGCTCCGGCGGCTCCCCCTCTCCCCCAGGGGCTTCCGGCCACGGCGGGACATTTTGGCCGAGATCTGCCGGGTGGGAGTGCCCGCCGCCGCCATGCAGTCCCTCTCCTCTGTCATGACCCTGGGCCTCAACAAGATCATGGCCCTCTACGACCCCAGCGCCGTCTTTATCCTTGGGGCCTATTTCAAGCTCCAGTCCTTTCTCATCATGCCGGTGGCCGGACTCACCAACGGCCTCACTCCCCTGGTGGCCTACAACTATGGCGCCCGCAGCCGGGAGCGCATTTTGGCGCTGACCCGCTTCGCCCTGGTGCTGGGCTGTGCCGTCATGGCCCTGGGGGCCTTGGCTCTTGTCCTCTTCCCCGGAACCCTTCTGGGGCTCTTCGGCGCCGACGCAGCTGTTCTGACCTCCGGCATCCCCGCCCTGCGGCAGATCGCCGCCGGACTGATTTTTGCCGGAGCGTCCACCGTCCTCTGCGCCGTCTTTCAGGCCCTTGGGTCCGCCATGACCAGTCTGACCATCTCCCTGCTGCGGCAGGTGGTCCTCATCCTGCCCGCCGCCTTCCTGCTGGGCTTGGCCAGCCCCCGGTTCATGTGGCTCTCCTTTCCTCTGGCCGAGGGCCTCTCCTGCCTGGCCACCCTGCTTTTTTTCTGCCGCATCCGCCAAACGAAGCTCTCTGCTCTGTGACCATTCCAGTCATTGGAACCATTCGTTACCCAATGTTCACAACTTTGTGGTTGTTTTCTTGTCCAGGAGAGGGTATAATCTACGAATGAAGCTGGTCCTAACATGTATAAATATGGAAGGGAGGGCCTTCCCTTTGAAAAAGCTCATCACTCTGTGCGCCGCCTGTCTGCTGGCCCTGTCAGGCTGCACCGGCGGTGAGACGCCCAGTCCGTCACCAACGCCGCCGGAAACGGTCTCCCCCACCCCCCTGACGGTGGAGACCCCGGC
>DXDV01000249.1 GCA_019115345.1 Candidatus Intestinimonas stercorigallinarum
TCTCCGGCCTGCTCCTCCTCACCGCCTGCGGCGGCGGGACGGCGGCCACCCCCGCGCCGGCGGAGGACGACGATACCATTCACATCCTGGCCACCACCTACCCGGTCTATCTCTTCACCACCGCCGTCACCGACGGGGTGGAGGGGGTGGAGGTCACCCGGCTCATCCAGGAGGAGATCTCCTGCCTCCACGACTACACCCTCACCGTCAACGACATGAAGGCCATCGAGGCCGCCGATATCATCGTCATGAACGGCGTGGGGCTGGAGGACTTCATGTCCGACGCCCTGGCCGCTTCCGACGCCCCCGTCATCGACTGCTCCGAGGGGGTGGAGCTCCTCCCCGCCATGGGGCACGAGGGCCATGACCACGACACCGAGTACGACCCCCATATCTGGATGGACCCCTCCATCGCCCAGGAGATGATGGCCCATATCGCCGTGGAGCTGAGCGAGCTGCTGGACGGTGAGGACTGGGCCGGGCAGTTCCATACCGGCCAGCTGGCGGCCAAGGATCGGCTGGAGCAGGCCAGGCAGCGGTGGGCCGAGAAGCTCGCTCCTCTGTCCGGGGCAGGGCTGATCACCTTTCACGACGGCTTCCAGTACTTCGCCCAGGCCACCGGCCTGGACCTGCTGAAGGCCATCGAGGAGGAGGAGGGAGCCGAGGCCAGCGCCTCTGAGATCATGGAGATCGTGGAGCTCGTCGAGGCCCATGATATTCCCGCCATCTTCACCGAGAAAAACGGCTCCGACGCCACCGCCCAGGCCATCGCCCGGGAGACGGGCTGCGCCGTCTACCCTCTGGACCTCATCATGAGCGGCGAGGGCTCCGGCATCCAGCCCTATGTGGACGCCATGGACCAGAACATCGACACCATACTGGAGGCCCTGGGATGAGCGTACACAAGCACCACGACCTGCCCGCCGGAGCGGGCTGCTCCCGGGCCTGCTGCCTCCGGGCCGAGGGCCTGGGGGTGACCGCCGGGGACCAGGTCATCCTCCACGACGTGGACTTCCACCTCCACTGCGGGGAGATCACCGCCCTCATCGGCCCCAACGGGGCGGGCAAGTCCACCCTCTTCAAGACCGTTCTGGGCCAGCTCCCCCACACCGGCACCATCGACTTTCAGCAGGCCGGCGGGAAGCGCACCCGCCCCCTCATCGGCTACGTGCCCCAGTCCCCCAGCTTTGACCGCGGAGACCCGGTGAGCGTGCTGGACCTCTTTGCCGCCTCCATCGACCGCTGGCCCGTCTTTCTCCCCGTCCCCAGGCGGCTCAGGGACCGGGTGGAGGAGTGCCTGAGCCGGGTCCACGCCGAGGGCCTCATCCACAAGCGCATCGGCGCCCTCTCCGGCGGCGAGCTCCAGCGGGTGCTGCTGGCCATGGCGCTGGAGCCGGTCCCCCACATCCTCATCCTGGACGAGCCCCTCTCCGGCGTGGACATCGAGGGGGAAAGGCAGCTTTTGGACATGCTGGACGAGGTCCGTACCCACTATGACCTCTCCATCCTCCTCTCCACCCACGACTTCGCCACCCTGGAGGAGTACGCCGACAAGGTCATCCTCCTCCAGAGCACCGTCCTGGAGGCGGGCAAGCCCGCCCAGGTCCTCTCCTCCCAGGCCTTCCGGGACGTCTTTCACCTGACGCTGGGAAGGGGGGTGGGCTGATGGAGCTGTGGTATGCCATCGTGGACCTGCTGCCCTTCCAGTGGGCGGACCACTTCTTCATGAAGAACGCCCTGCTGGCGGTGCTGGTCATCTCCCCCCTCTTCGGCCTCCTCTCCACCATGGTGGTGGAGAGCCGCATGTCCTTCTTCTCCGACGCCCTGGGACACTCCGCCTTCACCGGCATCGCCATCGGCACCCTCCTCTCCGCCGCCTGGCAGACCTTCGCCGGGGTGGATCCCCTGTGGGTGGCCGTCCTCTTCGCCGTGGGCTTCGCCCTCCTCTTCACCTATGTCCGGCGAAAGACCAGCCTGGCCAGCGACACGGTGATCGGCGTCTTTTCCTCCACCGCCGTGGCCCTGGGCATCTTCCTGGCCACCTTCGGCGGTGGCAGCTTCACCAAGTTCAACGCCCTCCTCATCGGCGACATCCTCAGCGTGGAGCCGGGGAAGATCGGGCTCATGGCCCTTATCCTGCTGGTGGTCGTCCTGCTGTGGCTGTGCTCCTTCAACCAGCTCATGCTCTCCTCCGTCCACCCGGCCCTGGCAGACAGCCGGGGTATTCGGGTCTTCTGGCAGGAGGCCCTCTTCTCCGCCGCCATCGCCGTGGTGGTGACGGTGACCATGACCTGGGTGGGCCTGCTGGTCATCAACTCCCTGCTGGTCCTCCCCGCCGCCGCCGCCCGGAACCTGGCCCGGAACATGCGGCAGTACCACCTCATCTCCCTGCTCTCCGCCCTGGCGGCCGGCATCGCCGGACTCCTCACCTCTTACTACATCGGCTCCTCGGCGGGGGCTTCCATCACCCTCTATCTGGCGCTCTTTTTCGCCGTGACATTCTGCTTTCGCAAGCACAGGCTGTGACACAAGGAGGTATTACCATGGCAACACTGCTCTTTCAGGGACACGCAAGCTGCCGCATCACCACCCGGGCGGGGGCGGTCATCTACATCGACCCCTTTGCCGGCGAGGGCTACGACCTGCCCGCCGACCTGGTGCTCATCACCCATGAGCACTACGACCACAACGAGCTGAGCAAGGTGACTCTGAAGCCGGACGGGGTGGTGATCCGCTCCGCCGACGCCCTGGCGGGGGGACAGTATCACAACTTTGAGGCCGCCGGCGTCAAGATCCAGACCGTCCCCGCCGGCAACCGCAACCACGACCCCAAGGAGTGCGTGGGGTATATCCTCACCATGGACGGCATCACCCTCTATCACGCCGGCGATACCTCCACCATGCCCCACATGAGCGTGCTGGCCCCCCGGAAGCTGGACTGGGTCCTGCTGCCCGTGGACGGCATCTACAACATGGACCCCGCCGAGGCCAGCACCTGCGCCAAGCGCATCTGCGGCAAGCACACCATCCCCATCCATACCGACCCCAGCTTCCAGTACAACCGCGTCCAGGCCGACCGGCTCTCCTGCTCCGGCAAGGTGCTCCTGGAGCACGGCCAAAGCATCGAGCTCTGAACGAACCGCGCCCCGCCCCCCGCTCCCAGTGGAGCGGGGGGCGGGCTTTTGTCAGAACGGTGTAAAATCCATGGGCGCTACTTGTCTTTTTCTGTGGGGAATGTTAAAATCAATGGTGTCCCACATCCCTATTTTCAAATGACTAGGAGGAAAGAAAAAGATGAAGTTCGGCAAACGGCTGCTGCCGGTCCTGCTCTCCCTGAGCATGGCGGTCAGCATGCTTCCCGCCGCCGCCCTGGCCGCGGAGGCGGACACCGGTGAGAAGCACCTCACCATCCTGGGCACCTCGGATATGCACGGCAATATCTGGGGTTTTTCCTATGAGGACAACAGCGAGACCGCCAACAACGGCATGGCCCGCCTGTACACCTACATCCAGCAGGTCCGGGCGGAGAATCCCAACACCATCCTCATCGACGCCGGCGATGACATCCAGGGCACCATCATGACCGACGACATCTACAACAAGACCCCTGAGGAGCCCCACCCCGTCATCACCGCCATGAACTATATGGGCTACGACGCCATGACCCTGGGCAACCATGAGTTCAACTGGGGCATCCCCACCATGCAGACCATCCTCTCCCAGGCCGAGTTTCCCGTGCTGGCCGCCAACGTCACCGACGCCGACGGCGAGCTGGTCACCGGCGCCGGCTGGACCATCGTGGAGCGGGACGGCGTGAAGGTCGCCATCATCGGCGTGGTCACCCCCGACGTGCCCATCTGGGACGGCGGCAAGGAGGGCATCGACGAGGCCACCTATGAGGCCGCCAACGTGGCCGTGAGCGCCGCCATCGACGAGATCAGCGAAGAGGCCGACGTGATCGTGGTCTCCGCCCACATGGGCATGTACGCCGAGTTCGACGAGGAGAACGGCTCCGACTCCGCCCAGAAGATCCTGGACGACAACCCGGAGATCGACGTGCTCCAGGTGGCCCACAACCATGTGGTGGTCAATGAGAAGCAGGGCGACACCGTCATCGGTGGCGTCCGGAACGGCGGCCGGGACATCGCCCGCTTCGACCTCACCCTGGATGCTGGCAACAACGTGGTGGACGCCACGGTGGAGATCGTGGACATGACCGATGTGACCCCCAGCCAGGAGATCCGGGACATTCCCCTGGTGGCCGAGGCCCATCAGAAGACCATCGACTACATTGCCGGCGGCACCGACGAGAGCGGCGAGCCCCTGCCCCCCCTGGGCTCCACCACCGCCAAGTTCCAGCCCGAGAATGAGATCCGGGGCATCCCCGCCGGCCGCGTCATGGACACCGCCGTCATGGACCTCATCAACCAGATCCAGCTGGAGAACTCCGGCGCCGACGTCTCCGCCGCCGCCCTCTTCAAGGACACCAGCGATCTGCCTGAGGGCGACATCAACTACGGCAACATCTTCGACATCTACAAGTTCGACAACACCCTCTACCGGGTCACCGTCACCGGCGCCGAGCTGAAGGCCTACATGGAGTGGTCCGCCGAGTGCTACAACCAGTGGCAGGAGGGGGACATCAACATCTCCTTTGATCCCGAGTACCCCGACTACCTCTATGACATGTTCGCTGGGGTAGACTATGAGATCGACCTGTCCAAGCCCAAGGGCGAGCGCATC
>DXDV01000250.1 GCA_019115345.1 Candidatus Intestinimonas stercorigallinarum
CCAGCCGCTCGTTGGCCCGGTAGAAGTCCAGAAAGGCCGCCTGGTCGTCCCGGTCCTCCAGCGCCGCCAGATAGATGAGCATGGGCCCTCCCTCCTTCCGTGGTGACGGGATAAAAAGCGCGCCCCGGGTCTCCATGGCCCGGGGTGCTCCTCCTGGCTCGATCTGACCGCATGCACTGCGGGGTCACACCCCCAGGGCGGCCTTGATCTTCCCGATCATCTCGGCGTAGCCCTCAGGGGAGAGGGTGGTCTGCCTGGGGTCCATGGCGAAGGTGCCGCCCCACTCGAACTGCCCCTCGTACTTGGGCACCAGATGGAAGTGGAGGTGGTGTCCGGTGTCGCCGTAGGCGCCGTAGTTGACCTTGTTGGGGTGGAACACAGCGTGGAGGGCGGAGGCCACCCGGCTGACGTCCTCGATGTAGGCCGCCCGCTCCTCGGCCGTGAGCTCCACCAGCTCGCTCACGTGCTCTTTGTGGGCCACGATCACCCGGCCGAGATGGCTCTGTTCTTTGAAGAGGTACACCTTGGAGGCGGGCAGCTCGCAGATCTTGATGCCGAACTTCTCTACCAGTTCCCCTTCCATGCAGTAGGCGCAATTCTGATCTTTCATCGTTTTATCTCCTTCCTGCTGCCGGTCTCAGGCCGGCGTTTTTACTGGTTTTGGGACAATAGGGACACTCGGGCCCACTCCACCCGCCGGTCGGCGATGGACTCCACCTTGATGTGGAGGCCGTGGGCGTCCACCTCCACCTGGCTCTCCCCGTCCTCGGGGAGGACCGGCAGCTGGTCGAAGACCAGGCCGCTCAGGGTGTCGGACTCCTCGTCCTCCGGGAACTCCACCCCCAGGGCGGCGGCCACGTCGTCCAGCTCGGCCGCGCCGGAAACGCGCCAGACGCCGGGCTCCAGGGCGATGATCTCCTGGTCCTCCTGGGGATCGAACTCGTCGTAGATGTTGCCCACGATCTCCTCCAGCAGGTCCTCCATGGTCAGCAGGCCGGAGGTGCCGCCGTACTCGTCCACCACGATGGCCATATGGATTTTCTTGCTCTGCATGTCCCGGAACAGGGCGTCGGCCCGCACCGACTCCGGCACGAAGTAGGCCGGCCGCAGCAGCTCCCGGATGGGCTTGGGCTCCGGGCTGCGGCTGTTGAGGAAGTAGTCCCGGCTGCTCAGAATGCCCAGGATGTCGTCGGCGTCCTCCCCGCACACCGGGAACCGGGACAGCCCCGACGTCCGGATGGTCTGGACGATCTCCTCGTCGGTGTCCTCCGTCCACAGGGTCACCATGTCGGTGCGGTGGACCATGATGTCCCCCGCCACCAGGTCGTTGAGCTGAAAGACGTTCTCGATCATCTCCCGCTCGTCGGACTCGATGGCCCCCTTCTCCTCGCCGATGTCCACCATGATGCGGATGCCCTCCTCGGAGACTTCCTCCTCGTCCCCGTTGGGGTCGATGCCCATCAGGCGCAGAACGCCGTTGGTGCAGAGGGTGAGCAGGGCGATGAGGGGGCTCATGACCACCGAGAGCAGCCCCACCGCGCCGCTGGCGAAGCGGGCCACCTGGTCGGCCTTCTGCATGGCCACCCGCTTGGGGACCAGCTCGCCGAAGATCAGGGTGAAAAAGGAGATGACAAGGGTGATCAATACCACTGAAATGGCCTGTACCGTGCCCCGGGGCAGCGCCGTGAAGCCCTGTCCGTCCACCAGCCAGACGGTGATGCGGCTGGCAAAGTTGTCGGCGGCGAAGGCCGAGCCCAGGAAGCCGGCCAGGGTGATGCCGATCTGGATGGTGGAGAGGAATTTGGTGGGGAACTGGACGATCCCCAGCAGACGGGCAGCTGTTTTATCCCCCTCCTCCGCCTGGCGCCGGAGCACCCCTTCATTGAGGGAGATGACCGCGATCTCCGTGGCGGCAAAAAAGGCGTTGAGCAGGATCAGGATGACCTGGAGCAGAAGCTGCGGCCATATAGGGTCGGGTGACAAGAAGATTCCTCCTTATAATTGCGCCCCGCCGCCGGGCGGCGGATGGCTTGATAGGAATGAGTATACCATATCCTCTGGAAAAAATCATCACTTTCTCTTCAAAAAAGGGGAAAACATGGTATAATACCTTGGGCCGGCCCCTCCGCCCGGGCGGAGGGGCCGCATTTCCAGGCCTTTCATATTTTCCCCGCGGCCCCGCCGCGGGGCGTTGAGGTGACCGATATGACCCCATCCGCCGCCCCCGTCTCGGGGAAACGCCCCATCCTGCCCTCCGGTCTGGGGGGCGAGGCCCGGGAGCTGTCCCTCCGTATCCTCTTCTCCGTCCTCATCGGCCTGCTGGTGGGCGGGGTGGGGGTGGCCTTCCACTACGGCATCGACATCGCCACCGAGCTGCGGCAGGCCCACCCCTGGCTGCTGTGGTTCCTCCCCCTGGGGGGCCTGACCATCGCCCTGCTCTACCGGGTCTGCGGCATGGAGAAGGACCGGGGGACCAACCTGGTGCTGGCCGCCGTCCGGGAGCATGTGCCCATGCCCCTGCGCACCGCTCCCCTCATCTTCCTCTCCACCATCCTCACCCACCTGGTGGGGGGCTCCGCCGGCCGGGAGGGGGCCGCCCTCCAGCTGGGGGCCTCCATCTCCAGCAAGCTGGGCCACAAGCTGGGCCTGGAGCCGGGGGCCGGGCGCATCCTCACCGTCTGCGGCATGTCCGCCGCCTTCTCCGCCCTCTTCGGCACCCCCCTCACCGCCGCCCTCTTCGCGCTGGAGGTGGTCCACGTGGGGGTCATCCAGTACGCCGCCCTGGTCCCCGCCCTCCTCTCCTCCCTCACCGCCTTCCTGCTGGCGGGATGGCTGGGGGTCGCCCCCACCGCCTATGCCGTCTCGGGCCTGCCCGCCCTCTCCCCCCTCTCCCTGGTCCAGATGGCCGTTTTGGGCGGGCTGTGCGCCCTCCTCTCCATCCTCTTCTGCGCCGTCACCCACGGGGCCGGGCATCTCTACGCCAAGTTCCTGCCCGACACCCGGCTCCGGGCCCTGGCCGGAGGCTGCCTGGTCCTCCTCCTCTCCCTGCTGGACGGGGGACTGGCCGACCAGGTCTACAACGGGGCGGGGGGCAACCTGGTGGAGGCCGCCGTCAACGGCGGCGGCGCGGGGGTGGAGCCCTGGGCCTGCCTGGCAAAGCTCCTCTTTACCGCCGTCACCCTGGGGGCCGGCTTCCGGGGGGGCGAGATCGTCCCCGCCTTCGCCTGCGGCGCCACCTTCGGCTGCGTGGCCGCCCCCTTCCTGGGGCTCTCCCCCTCCTTCGGCGGGGCGGTGGGGCTGGCCGCCACCTTCTGCGGCGTCACCAACTGCCCCCTCTCCTCCGTCCTGCTGGCCTATGAGCTCTTCGGCGGCGGCGGGCTCCCCCTCTTCGCCCTGGCCATCGCGGCGGCCTACCGTCTGTCCGGTTACTCCGGCCTGTACAGCGAGCAGCGGATCGTCTACTCCAAGAGCAGCCCCAGCCAGATCGACCGGAAGGCGGAGTGAGCCTCCCACACCGGACCGGCGGGAACGCCGTTGCGCCGGAGCGCCCCCCTGTGGTATACTCTTCTATATTTGCCGAAGGAGGTCTGCCCCATGGCAGGAAACCGGGAAGGGGGCCGTCTGGTCTACGCCGACCTGATGCGGGTGGCGGCCATGCTGGCCGTCATCGTCATTCACGTCTCCGCCGGGTGGCTGGAGTCCCTCCCCGTGGGGACGGCGGACTGGCACGCCCTCAACCTCTGGGACAGCCTCACCCGCTGGGCCGTCCCCGTCTTTGTCATGTGCAGCGGCATGTTCCTGCTGGACCCCAAAAAGTCCCTCTCGCTGCCCACCCTCTTCTTCCGCCACTTTCTGCGCCTGGTCGCCGCCCTCCTCTTCTGGGGAGTGGTCTACCATCTGCTCTACGACTTCCTGGGCGGGACCCTGAGCCTGGAGAGCCTCCCCCACGCCCTCTACGCCGTGGTGCTGGGGAACACTGAGACCCACCTGTGGTTCCTCACCATGATGATGGGCCTCTATCTCCTCACGCCCCTTCTCCGGGCCTTCCTCCGGGGGGCCTCCCGGGGAGACCTCCACTGGTTCTTCCTCCTCTACGGCCTCTTCATGCTCGTCCTCCCCCTTTTCCTCCGGCTCCGGGGGAGCCAGACCGTGACCCTCTACGCCAACCAGTTCTACCTGAACTTCACCCTGGCCTATGTGGGCTATTTTGTGGCGGGCTACTATTTAAAGGCCTACACTCTGGGGCGCATCGCCGAGGGGCTCATTTACCTGCTGGGCATCGCCGGGGCGGTGGCCACGGCGGCGGGGACCACCCTTCTGTCCCACCGGGCCGGGGGACTGGATGTCACCCTATACAGCTACCTCACCCCCAACGTCGCCGCCATGGCGGTGGCCGTCTTTGTCCTCTTCCGGTATGTGCTGGGCATCAGCGACGAGCGCTCCCGAAAGGGCAGGGTGAGCGCCATAGCGGAGTGCGGCTTCGGCGTCTACCTCTCCCATGTCATCTTTCTCATCCTCCTGCGCCATTTCGGCCTGTCCGCCCCGCCCATCCCGGCGGCGGTGGCGGTCCCCCTCCTCACCCTGGTCCTTTTCCTCCCCAGCTACGTCCTCTCCTGGCTCCTCCACAAGCTGCCGGTGGTGGGCCGCTACCTCACCTGATACACAAAAAAGGAGTCCCGCCCATGCTCTTCTCCAGCTCCATCTTTCTCTTCGCCTTCCTCCCAGCGGTGCTCCTGGGATATTATGTCCTCTTCCGGGGGATGCGCCGGGCCCAGAACGGTCTGCTCCTGGCCTCCTCCCTCCTCTTTTATGCCTGGGGAGAGCCCTGGTTCGTCCTGGTGATGATGGGCTCCATCCTGGCAAACTACCTCTTCGGCCGCTGGGTCCACGCCTGGAAGCTCCGGGGCAGGAGGCTCTTCCTCCCCGTCTCCGCCGCCTGCGTGTGCAACCTGGGGCTCCTTTTTGTCTTTAAGTACCTCACCTTCACCCTGGAGAACCTGAACCTCCTGGGGCTCAACACCCCCGTCCCCGTCATCGAGCTGCCCATCGGCATCTCCTTCTTCACCTTCCAGGCCATGAGCTATGTGCTGGACGTGGCCATGGGGACGGCGGAGGTCCAGCGCAGCCCCTTCGGCCTGGGGCTCTATATCTCCCTCTTCCCCCAGCTCATCGCCGGGCCCATCGTGAAATACGCCACCGTGGCCGGTGAGATCCAGGGCCGGAGGGAGACCTGGGCCGACTTCTCCGACGGGTGCTGCCGCTTCCTGGTGGGCCTGGGGAAGAAGGTCCTCCTCTCCAACCAGCTGGCCCTGGTGGCCGACGCCGCCTGGGACACCCCCGCGGGCGAGCTCTCCACCGCCTTCGCCTGGCTGGGGGCCCTGTGCTACACCCTCCAGATCTACTACGACTTCTCCGGCTACTCCGACATGGCCATCGGCCTGGGCCGGATGTTCGGCTTCCACTTCCTGGAGAACTTCAACTGGCCCTATGTCTCCCGCTCGGTCACAGAGTTCTGGCGGCGGTGGCACATCTCCCTGTCCACCTGGTTCCGAGATTATCTCTACATCCCCCTGGGGGGGAGCCGCCGCGGAACGCGGGCCACCCTGCGCAACCTCTTTGTGGTGTGGCTCCTCACCGGCGTGTGGCACGGGGCCAACTGGACCTTCCTGTGCTGGGGCCTCTTCTACTTCCTGCTGCTGGCCCTGGAGAAGTTCCTCCTCCGGGTGTCCGCCTGGCCCGCCCCCCTGGGCTGGGCCTGGACCTTCCTCATGGTCAACTTCGGCTGGGTCCTCTTCCGGGCCGGCTCCCTGACCGACTGCGGCGCCTTCCTGGGGGCCATGCTGGGCCGCTCCAGTGCGCCAGATGTCCTGGCAGTCTACTACTGGGAGCAATATTTTGTAGTGATATTGCTCTCCGTTTTCTTCTCTTTCCCCATCGCCCCCTGGCTCACCCGGAAGGCGGAGGTCTGGATGGGGGGGAAGGGGCGGCGGCTCGTCCCCCTGTGGGACGGGGTCTACGGCTTCGGCCTCCTGCTTCTCTTCCTGGCCTGCGCCGCCTATCTGGTGAAGGGGACCTACAACCCCTTCATCTACTTCAACTTCTGACCCGAAAGGAGGAGGCCCCATGACGCCCTCCCACAGCCGCACCGGCGCCGTCCTCTTCCTGTGCGCCCTCTTCGCCGGCGCCGCTTTGCTCCTCACCGGCCTGGTCCCCGCCGACCCGGTCCGGGAGGGAGTGCGCCTGCCCCGGCGGAGCGCCGCCTACGCCGCCCAGACCGGCCTGAACAGCGGCCGGACCTCCCCCGGCCACTGGGGGGAGGCGGTGACGGTGGAGGCGGAGCCCCCCCTCCAGCGCCTGGAGGACTTCATCTCCTCGGCGGAGACCACCGCCAACAGCGCCCTGGACAAGGGCCATCTCTTCATCCAGCTCTACGGCGGCGTCCAGGCCCTCACCGGCCGGACGGTGGTGGAGGATGTGGACCCCCAGTACTCGGTGGTCAAGCTCACCGACGGCACCCTTACCTTTGTGAACAGCGAGCCGAAGGACGTCACCGGACAGGGCCGGTCGGTGGCCCGGCTGGCCCGTGCCCTGGAGGAGCGGGAGATCCCCCTCCTCTATGTCCAGGCCCCCCAGAAGCTCCAGGAGGATGACGCGCGGCTCCCCGCCGGGGTGACCGACTACGGAAACGACTACGCCGACCAGCTCCTCTCCGTCCTGGCCGGGCACGGCGTGGACACCCTGGACCTGCGGGAGACCCTGGCCGCCGGTGACCGGGACTGGTCCTCCTACTTCTTCCGCACCGACCACCACTGGACCCCGGAGGCCGCCTTCACCGCCAACCAGGCCCTCTCGGAGGTGCTGGAGGAGGACTACGGCTTTTCCATCCCCGCCCAGCACACCGACCCGGAGTCCTTCACCCGCCTCACCCTGTCCGACTTCTTCCTGGGCAGCCAGGGCAAGCGGGTGGGCTCCCTCTACGCCGGGGTGGATGACGTGGAGCTCTGGTTCCCCAATTTCCCCACCAACTTCACCTACTCCATCCCCATCTACGACATGGAGCGCACCGGCCCCTTCGAAACCTCTCTCCTCTTCCTGGAGCGGGTGGAGGAGAAGGACTTCTTCAACGGCAATCCCTACACCCTCTATTCCGGCGGGGACTACCCCCTGGCCCGCATCTACAACCTCCTGGAGCCCGACGCCCCCCGGGTGATGCTGCTGCGGGACTCCTACGCCTGCGTCCTCACCCCCTTCCTGGCCCTGAACTGCGGCGAGCTCATCACCATCGACCTGCGGTACTTCCACGACGACCTGCTGACCTACGTGGACTGGCTCCAGCCCGACCTGGTCATCGTCTCCTACACCGCCGGTTCGGTGGCCCTGGAGGAGCTCTTCGACTTCTTCCCCGGGGACGAGCCCCAGCCCCCATATGCCCTGGACCCCCCGGCGGCGGAAAAGCCCGCCCTGGAGGAAGGCTGATTCTCTGTATACTGCGAGGTAATTTGTCATGCCCTCCGTCCGACGACTGGACTACCACTACATGGCCATGCAGATCGGCTTCTGGGCCATGTTCGCCGCCATCTGCGCCTACCAGGCCGCCCTGCTCACCAGCCGGGGCTTCACCAACGCCCAGGCGGGGCTTCTCATCGCCGTCCGGTGCCTGGCCGGCATCCTCTGCCAGCCCGCCCTGGGGGCCTTCGCCGACCGCCACCCCCACATCCCCCTCCGGCGCATCGTCTCCCTCTCCCTGGGGGTGGGGCTCATCGCCGGAGTGATCTTCCTCCTCTGTCCCATGGGCATGGCGGGGACCATGGTCCTCCTCATTCTCATGGGGGGCTTTGAGATCTCCTCCTACCCCCTCATGGACGCCATGGCCATCCAGTTCATCCAGCGGGGCGTCCCCATCCGGTACAGCCTGGGCCGGGGGGTGGGCTCCCTGGCCTACGCCCTGTGCTGCGTGGCCCTGGGGTTCCAGGTCACCGCCTGGGGGGTGGAGTCCACCCTCCTCACCCACGCCCTCCTCACCGCCCTGGAGATCGGCCTGGTGGCCACCTATCCCCCCTGCCCCGTGGAGGTACAGGCCGCCGGGACCGCCGCCAAGCCCCACTCCACTGTTTGGCTGCTGCGCCGGAATCCCTCCTTCGCCCTCATGCTGCTGGCCATCCTCCTGGGCATAACCGGGTGTCTGCCCATGTCCAACTTCCTGGTCAACGTGGTCACCAGCCGGGGCGGCGCCGCCGGGGACCTGGGCATCGCCCTCTTCCTCATGGCCGCCTTCGAGCTGCCAACAGCCTTTTTCTTCCAGCGACTCTACCGCCGGCTGGGGGGCGGCCGCCTCCTCCTGCTGAGCATGGTCTTTTGCCTGTTGAAGGCCCTGGCCCTGCTGCTGGCCCCCTCCCTCTTCTTCGTCTATCTGGCCCAGCCCCTCCAGATGCTGGGCTACGGCCTCTTCACCCCCACCTCGGTGTACTACGTCAACGACTCGGTGCCAACCGAGGACCAGGTGAAGGGCCAGACCCTGATGATGGTGGCCTCCAACGGCCTGGGCGGGGTGCTGGGGAGCCTCTTCGCCGGGTCCATTCTGGACCTGGGTGGCGCCGACGCCATGCTGGGCTTCTGCCTGGCCTGCTGCGCCGCCGCCGGGCTTTTGGCAGCCCTGGCCCTGGGCCTGGACCGCCGCCGGACGCCCCAGTCCATATGCCGGATGTGAGCCTGTATGGGATCTCGACAATTGACAAGACAAAACGGACCCGCCGCAGAACGTGTTA
>DXDV01000251.1 GCA_019115345.1 Candidatus Intestinimonas stercorigallinarum
GGCAGACGCAGTCGCAGTGCCAGAATGTCATGACAAAGTCCACCCATTTCTGGTGGCCGTCTGCACGCTCCGGGCTGGAGAACAGTTCGTTCACGCCGGGAAAGGTCTTGTCGGTCAGAGAAATGAGATTATTTTGCAGCGACACCGCCGTTTTCATGTAGAGGTTGTACTGGCGGCTGCACAGTTTCAGTTGTTGTCTTACAGTGTCCATGGGAGTATATTCCCGCAGATCCACCCAGTTGTCAAGGCCGTACTTAGCAATCTTCATGGCATCCGCCTTGTCGGTCTTGACCTTGCGAATGGAACCGCTTCCGCTCTGCTTGATGTACAGCGGATTTAGGACGCAGACATAGATGCCGTACTCATGCAGCGCTGCCGCAACCGGCTCATGGTAGCGGCCGGTGGCCTCCATGACAACGCGAGTATCTTCTCCCAGCGCAAGGATGGCGTAAGCCATCTGCTCCAAACCGACCCCGGTGTGGAGAAATTCCTGTGGCAGCAATGCTACTTCACCCATTGGCCGCAGGGCAGCCACCATGCTTTTCCCTTTGGAAACATCAATTCCAACTGCGTTCATATCGCTCCTCCTTCTGATTGGATATGGCCTTTCGCCCTTTCCTCATTGCCTGTTCAATCTCCTGGGTGACGCGAGCGCACACGGTGGCTCTACCTGCGCAAATCGAATGCTGCGAATGAGAGAGGCGGCTGACGGACTCCTTGGCGGGCGTGTTAGCCCAAGGTACACACTGTCAGGCCATTTACTCTCTCATTCTAACAGCTTCGGCTTTGAGATGGAAAAAGACGCGGCTGGCTGCCGCGCCTTCAACCGTAATTATTATTGTAGGAGGAATTTCCATGGGAGCATATCTGGCGCATCTTGCGGAGGACGGACGGAAACAGACTGTGCTGGAGCATCTACATGGCACCGCTGCTCTGGCCAAGGAGTTTGCCCGGCCCTTCGGCGAGGAGGGGCAGGCGGAGCTGGCGGGTTTAGCCCACGATCTGGGAAAGTACACCGCCGGCTTTCAGCGGCGGCTGGCGGGCGGTCCCAAAGTGGACCACGCCACTGCCGGAGCCTTTTTCTGTTTTCATAACCGGCAGCCCTTTGCCGCTTTCGCCGCAATGGGACACCACGGGGGACTGCCGGATGGCGGCGGAAAGGGAGACGGCCCGGACACGGGGACCTTTTGGGGCCGCATCAACAGAGCGGTACAGGGCCGTCTGGAACCCTGCGAGGCATGGCGGGCGGAGCTCTTCCTGCCCTCGCCCCCACTCCCCGCCCGCTGCTCCGCCCCTCTGGAAGGAATGTTCTTTACCCGGATGCTCTACTCCTGCCTGGTGGACGCCGACTACCTGGATACCGAAGCTTTCATGGAGGGCCGGGGCCGGGAGCCCAGCGAGACAACTGTGGAACAGCTGTGGGAGGGGCTCCGGCAGTACATATCCGGCTGGTACCCGCCCAAAGGGGAACTGAACCAACGGCGCTGCGCCATCCTGGACCAGTGCATCCGGGAGGGAAAGGAACGTGCTCCCGGCCTTTTTACCCTCACTGTTCCCACCGGCGGAGGAAAGACGGTGGCCTCTCTGGCCTTCGCCCTGGCCCACGCCAAACGGCACGGCCTGTGCCGGGTCATCTACGTCATCCCCTATACCTCCATCATCGAACAGACCGCCCAGACCTTCCGGGACATTCTGGGACCGGAAAACGTGCTGGAACACCACTCCAGCATGCTCTATGACCTGGAGGAGGAGGCCAGGCCGGAAAACCTCCGCCTGGCCAAGGCCACGGAAAACTGGGACGCGCCGGTGGTGGTGACCACGGCGGTGCAGTTCTTTGAATCCCTGTATGCCAGCCGTCCCTCTCAGTGCCGCAAGCTCCACAACATCGCCGGCAGCGTGGTGATCTTTGACGAGGCCCAGATGCTGCCCATCCCCTATCTCCGCCCCTGCGTCCACGCCATATCTCAGCTGGTGGCCCACTACCATGTGACTGCCGTGCTGTGCACCGCCACCCAGCCCGCTCTGGAGTCTGTTTTCCGGGAGTTTCTGCCCGGCATGCCCGCTGCGGAGCTGTGCCCGCCGGAGCTGGGGGAGGGCGCCGTGTTCCGGCGGGTCGCCTTCCGAAAGGCCGGTCTCCTCTCCTGGGGGCAATTGGCCGAAGAATTGAACGGTCGGAACCAGGCCCTGTGTGTGGTGAACACCCGCAAAAGCGCCCGGGCGCTTTATGAACAGTTGGCCCAGGAGGGGCGCTTCCACCTGTCCACCTTGATGACCTCCGCCCACCGGCGGGCTGTGCTGGAGGAGATCCGGCATCGGCTGAAGGAGGGCCTTCCCTGCCGTGTGGTCTCCACCTCCCTCATCGAGGCGGGGGTGGATGTGGATTTTCCCGCCGTCTGGCGGGAGGAGGCCGGACTGGACTCCATCCTCCAGGCCGCCGGGCGGTGCAACCGGGAGGGCAGACGCCCTGTGGAAGAGAGTTTGGTCACCGTCTTCCGCAGCGAGGCCAAGATCCCACCCCTCTTTGCCACCGCCGTGGGGGCCGGGCGGGCCGTCCTGGAGCGGGCGGAAGATCCCGCCGCCCCGGAGGCCGTCCACGCCTATTTTCGGGAGCTGCTGGACCTGAAAGGGAAGGAAGCCCAGGATATCCACCACATTTTGGACACCATACGGCAGGATTTTCTCCCCTTCCGCACCGTGTCGGAGCGGTTCCACCTTATTGAAAGCCCCACCCGCACCGTATATATCCCCCTTGGAGAGGGTCGCTCCCTGACGGAGCAGCTTCGGGCCGGTGAACGGAACCGAAACCTGTTCCGTGCCCTGGGACAGTACGGGGTCTCCGTCTATCCGGAGCACTTTGCCTCCTTGGAGCGGGCGGGCGATCTGGAGGTGCTGGAGGACGGCTCCGCTATTCTGTGGAATACAGCCCTCTATTCCACAGAAACCGGTCTCTCGCTGGAAGCGGACAGCGGAAAGGGATTGTTTATTTGAGGGGATAATGGTATATTTATCCTGTTAAATGTCGTTTTTGGCAGAGAGGAGTGAGTACCTGTGTCCATAAAGCTGGAGGTCTGGGGGGACTACGCCTGCTTCACCCGGCCGGAGATGAAGGTGGAGCGGGTGAGTTATGACGTGATGACCCCCTCGGCGGCCCGGGGGCTGATCGAAGCCATCTACTGGCACCCGGGACTGCGCTGGGCAGTGGATCGCATCCATGTGTGCGCCCCCATCCGCTTTACCAACCTGCGGCGCAACGAGGTCAAGTCCACCATCTCCGCCCGGACGGCCCGCACCGTCATGGAACGTGGGCAGGGCGAACTGTATCTGTGCACCGGGGAGGACATTCAGCAGCGGGCCGCCCTGCTGCTGCGGGATGTGCGGTATGTGGTCGAGGCCCACTTTGAGATGACGGACAAGGCCGCCCTGGGAGACAACCCGGGAAAATTCCAGGACATTGTGAAGCGCCGCATCCAAAAGGGGCAGTTTTACCACCAGCCCTGCTTCGGCTGCCGGGAATTCCCCGCCCAGTTCCGGATGTGCGAACAGCTTCCCCCCTGCCCGGAGGAGTTGAAGGGGGAGCGGGACCTGGGCTGGATGCTGTACGACATGGACTACACCGACCCGGAGGACATCCGCCCCCTGTTTTTCCGGGGGACCCTCCGAGACGGGGTGCTGGAGGTGCCCGCCCGGAACAGCGGGGAGGTGAGGGGATGATCTTACAGGCCCTGACAGAGTACTACAAAACGCTGGAAGCCAGAGGAGAGATCTCCGCCCCCGGATGGGGGCAGGGCAAGATATCCTTTGCCCTGTACCTCGACAGCAACGGCAATCTGGAGCGGGTAGTCTCCGTCCAGACGGAGCAGTCCAGGGGGAAAAAGACGGTGGCAGCTCCTCAACTCATGACGCTGCCCGCCCCGGTCAAGCGCTCCAGCGGTGTGGCGGCCAATTTCCTCTGGGACAACTCCGGCTATCTGCTGGGGGTGGACAGCAAGGGCAAACCCCAACGTGCATTGGAGTGCTTTGCCGCCTGCAAGACGCTCCACGAGACTCTGCTGGAAGGGGTAGACAGCCCTGCCGCCCAGGCGGTGCTGTCATTCTTCCGTACCTGGCAGCCGGAGAAGGCCGGGGAACACCCAGCACTGGCCGAACACTGGGACGAGATCATCTCCGGTGCCAATCTGGTCTTTTACACGCGGCAGGGCTACGCCCAGGAGGACCCGGACATCCAGCAGGCCTGGAACAGCCACTACCGTGCCGGCGGGGATGGCCCTCGGGGGCTTTGCCTGGTCACCGGTGAGTCCGGGCCGGTGGAAAGCGTGCATCCCTCCATCAAAAATGTGGCAGGCGCCCAGTCCAGCGGCGCGGCCCTGGTGTCTTTCAATGCCCCGGCCTTCTGCTCTTACGGCAAGGAGCAGAGCCTCAACGCCCCCACAGGGAAATACGCCGCTTTCGCCTACACCACCGCCCTGAACCATCTCCTCTCGGATCGGGACCACGTCTGGCGCGTGGGAGACGCCACCGTGGTCTGCTGGGCCAGGGACGGCGGCAGCGCCTATCAGAATTTCATGGGCTGGTGCTGCTTCGGGCAGGAGCCCTCCTACGACGTGAACGACCTGCGGCAGATGGTCGGACGCCTGTGTCAGGGAGAGATGGTGACATACAGCCAGGAAAAGCTGGACCCCGATATGGACTTTTACATCCTGGGCCTCTCCCCCAACGCCGCCCGGCTGTCGGTGCGCTTTTTCCTGAGAAACACCTTCGGCGGTTTCCTGAAACATGTACAGGCCCATTATGACCGGCTGGAGATCGTCCGCCCCGCCTTCGACAAATTTGAAACGCTGCCCCTGTGGCGGCTCCTCTCCGAGACGGTGAACCAGAACTCCAGGGACAAGAGTCCCGCCCCCAATCTGGCCGGCGAGGTCCTGCGCGCCGTGCTCAGCGATACCTGTTATCCGGCAACGCTCCTGAACGGCGTGACTCTGCGCATCCGCGCGGAGCATGAAGTCAACCGTGGCCGAGCCGCCATTCTGAAGGCATACTATTCTAAACGCCAAAATCCCGATGTACCAAAGGAGGTCCTGACCGTGTCCCTCAACCCAGACAGCGCCAACATCCCCTACAACCTGGGGCGGCTCTTTTCGGTGCTGGAGGCCATCCAGTCCGACGCCAACCCCGGCATCAACACCACCATCAAGGACAAGTACTTCAACTCGGCCTCCGCCACCCCCGCCATCGTGTTTCCCACGCTGCTGAATCTGGCTCAGAAGCACCTGAAAAAGCTGGACGGCGGCCTGCGCACCCACTATGACAAGCAGCTCACCGCCCTGCTCTCCAAACTGGGCGAGGGATATCCCGCCCGCATGAGCCTGCCCCAGCAGGGGTCCTTCCAGCTGGGTTACTACCACCAGACCCAGGCCCGCTATGAGAAAAAGGAGGAGAAATAATATGTCTGAGCCCATCAAGAACCGCTACGAATTTGTCATCCTCTTCGATGTGGAGAACGGTAACCCCAACGGCGACCCCGACGCGGGCAACATGCCCCGGGTGGACCCGGAGACCGGCCTGGGCATCGTCACCGACGTGTGCCTCAAGCGGAAGATCCGCAACTATGTGGAGACCGTCAAAGAGGACAGCGCTGGTTACCGCATCTATGTGAAGGACGGCGTGCCCTTGAACCGCAGCGATCATGAGGCCTATGTGGCTTTAGAGGTAGATGAAAAGACGGTCAAAGAGAAAAAGAAGGCTGACCCCGGCCTGGACGGCAAGATCCGGGATTGGATGTGCGCCAATTTCTATGACATCCGCACCTTTGGCGCGGTGATGACCACCTTTGTCAAAGCCGCCCTCAACTGCGGCCAGGTCCGGGGCCCGGTGCAGCTGGGCTTTGCCCGCAGTGTGGAGCCGGTGGTCCCCCAGGAGGTCACCGTCACTCGGGTGGCCATCACCACCGAGGCCGACGCGGAGAAAAAGGGCACCGAGATGGGCCGCAAGTACATCGTCCCCTACGGTCTCTACCGCTGTGAGGGCTACATCTCCGCCAATCTGGCCCGCAAGAGCACCGGTTTCTCCCAGGAGGATCTGAAACTGCTTTGGAAGGCCATCCTCAATATGTTCGAGCACGACCACTCCGCCGCCCGGGGCAAAATGGCGGTGCGGGAGCTGATCGTCTTCCAGCACGACAGCGAGCTGGGCTGCGCCCCCGCCTGGAAGCTCTTTGAGGCGGTGAAGGTAGCCCGGAAGAACGCTGATGACCCCGCACCCGCCCGCTCCTATCAGGACTATGTGGTGTCGGTGGACGAGGCCGCCCTGCCCGCCGGGATCACCTGTCAGCGGATGGGGTGATCTGCCCGGAGGAGGACCTCCTCCAGCTCTCTGGATTACAGCACTTCGCTTTCTGCCGCCGCCAGTGGGCTCTTATCCAAATTGAGCAGCAGTGGCAGGAAAACCTGCGCACCGTGGAAGGGGAGCTGTTCCACCGCCGGGCCCACGATGAACAGCAGCGGGAGCTGCGGGGAAACACCCTGATCCTGCGGGGCCTGCCGGTGTTCTCACGGACCTTAGGCGTTTCGGGCAAGTGCGATGTGGTGGAATTTCACGCCGATCCGGGCGGTGTCCCGCTCCAGGGGGAGGAGGGGCTGTGGCTCCCCTTCCCAGTGGAGTACAAGCGGGGCGCGCCGAAGGCCCACGATGCCGACCGGCTCCAGCTGTGCGCCCAGGCTATGTGCCTGGAGGAGATGCTGTGCTGCGCCGTCCCGGAGGGCGCCCTCTTTTACGGCGAGACCCGGCGGCGGACGGCGATCCTTTTTACAGACGAACTGCGGGAGCAGGTGCGCGCCATGCTGGAGGAGATGCGTCAGCTCTTCCGCCGGGGTCATACGCCCAAAGTCAGGCCTTCCAAGTCCTGCAACGCCTGTTCCCTGAAGGAACTCTGCCTGCCCGCGCTGCTGGGGCGGAGATCTGCACAAGACTATCTTTGCTGTCGCTCCCCTCACGGGGAGCGTGGATTGAAATAAGGGCCCCCCCATACCTCGGGAGCCCTCACCAGTCGCTCCCCTCACGGGGAGCGTGGATTGAAATATGCGCCGCTGTAAGAGGGCTGTGGAGGCCTTGGTCGCTCCCCTCACGGGGAGCGTGGATTGAAATCGATGTAAAGATAAAGGTCTGCATTTCCCGATGATGTCGCTCCCCTCACGGGGAGCGTGCAGGCTGTCGAAAAAGCCGGCTATGCGTCAAGCATACGCCGGGTTTGGGTCATGTAGCGGCCAAAGGAGGAGAATACAGAGAGAGGCAAGGCTCTCCTGGCACAGCCACCTGGCCAGTTTTTTGAGATTCA
>DXDV01000252.1 GCA_019115345.1 Candidatus Intestinimonas stercorigallinarum
GCAGATCATGTTGCCCAGCTTGAAATTGGGATAGTGCTCATGGGCGTACTTGACCACCCGGGCGGAGGCCACAAACTGGTGATGCAGGGCCTGGTAGCGGGCCTGGGGGGAGTCGGGCACCTCGGTAATGGGGCCGGTATAGCCCTTGACCGTGCTGGTGGAGAGGACGTTGCCCAGCTTGGTGGTGCCAGAGTTGACCTCATTGAAAGTGAGCCAGTACTTGACCTTGTCCTTGTAGCGCTCAAAGATTACATGGCAGTACTTTTCAAAATAGGCAATACACGCCCGGCCCTCCCAGCCGTTGTACTTCTCCACCAGGGCATAGGGCATCTCGTAGTGGGAGATGGTGACCAGGGGCTCGATGTTGTGGGCCTTGCAGCAGTCAAAGACCTTGTCATAGAAGGCCAGGCCCGCCTCGTTGGGCTCCTCCTCCATGCCGGTGGGGAAGATCCGGGTCCAGTTGATGGACAGCCGGAAGCACTTGAAGCCCATCTCGGCGAAGAGGGCGATGTCCTCCTCATAGTGGTGGTAGAAGTCGATGGCCTCGTGGCTGGGGTAGAGGGTGCCCGGCTCCAGCTGGGCGGTGATGCGCTTGGGGGTGGTGTGGGTGCCGTTGGTGCACATGTCGGAGACCGACGGGCCCTTGCCATCCACATCCCAGGCGCCCTCAAACTGGTTGGCGGCGGTAGCGCCGCCCCACAGGAAATCTTTGGGGAAAGGCATACAAAACTCCTCCTTTTTATTGGGGCCGCCGGCCGGAAAAGCCGGCGGCTTTTGGCGAATCATCAGTAGTTGCTGGCCATGACGCCCACCAGAGCGTGGGGCACATAGGGCTCCTCCAGCCAGGCGATCTCTTCCGGGGTGAGGGCGGTCTCCACCGCTTCCACCGCCCCGTCGATGTGGCGCTGCTTGGTACAGCCCACCACAGGGGCGGCCACCTTGGTGAGCAGCCAGGCCAGGGAGATCGCCGTCATAGACACCCCCCGGCGCTCGGCCAGCTGGGCCACCCGGCGGATGATGAGGGCATCCTGGTCCTTGGTGGCGTCGTACTTGCCCTTGGCATAGGCGTCCCGCTCCATGCGCACCGAGACCTCCCCCGGATGCTTGGCCAGGCGGCCGGAGGCCAGGGCGCTGTAAGGGGTCATGGCAATCTTTTCTTCCTTGCAGAAGGGGACCATCTCCCGCTCCTCCTCCCGGAAGATCAGGTTATAGTGCCCCTGCACCGAGATGAAGGGCTCCCAGCCGTTTTGCCGGGCGATGGCGTTGGCCTTGCACAGCTGCCAGGCGTAACAGTTGGAGATCCCCGCATAGCGGACCTTCCCCGCCTGGATGGCCCGGTGGAGGCCCTCCAGGATCTCCTCAATGGGGGTGTGGTAGTCCCACATATGGCAGATATACAGGTCCACGTAGTCGGTGCCCAGGCGCCGGAGGCTCCCCTCCAGCATCCGCTCCACATGCTCCTGGCCGGAGATGCCCGCGGCGATCTCCTCTGGCGTGCGGGGGGTGAACTTGGTGGCCAGCACCACGTCCTCCCGCCGGGCGAAGTCCCGGACGGCCCGGCCCAGGAACTCCTCGCTGGTGCCGCCCTGGTAGCCCATGGCGGTGTCAAAAAAGTTTATCCCAGCCTCCAGCCCGGCGCGGATGACGGCCCGGGACTCCTCCTCCGGGAGGGTCCAGGCGTGCATGCCCGCGGCGGCCACGCCAAAGCCCATGCACCCCATACAGATGCGGGAGACATTCAGGTTCGAGTTGCCCAGTGTAATATACTGCATAATTCCTCCCGTTCGCTGCGGCACAGGGGCCGCAGTTCTCTCAGGCCAGGGTGATGAGCTTGTCGCCGGCCGAGACGGAGCCGGAGGCGGCTGCCTGCACGCTCACATAGTCGTCGCTGTTGGTGACGATGACGGGGGTGACCAGAGGATAACCGGCGGCCTTGATCCCCTCCATGTCGAAGGTGAGGAGCACATCCCCGGCCTTGCACTTGTCGCCCTCTTTCACCTTGCATTCGAAGTATTTGCCGTTGAGCTCCACGGTATTCAGGCCCACATGGACCAGCATCTCCACGCCGGTGCTGGTGGTAAAGCCTACGGCGTGCTTGCTGTCCATGGTAGCGGTGATCTCACAGTCGGCGGGGGCCACGACCTGGCCCACTGTGGGCTCCACGGCCACGCCGTCGCCCAGGGTGCCGGTGGAGAAAACCTGATCGGGCACGTCCTTCAGGGCTACCACAGATCCGGTGATGGGGCTTGCGATCTCCACCACGGAGACGTTGGGCTTGTGCCCGGCGGAGACGGCGGGGGTCTCCTGGGCAGGCGCGGGAGTAGCCTCCTGGGCGGGCTTCTCATCTTTATAGAGGATAAAGCAGACCACAAAGGTCACGGCCACGGCGATGACGCCGGAAAGGATGCCAAAGAGCAGATTGCTGAAGCCCTCGCCGCCGATCATGGTGATCAGAGTCAGCCAAGAGGGGGAACCGCCCGCGGAGTAGCCCACCACGCCGGTGATACCGGCAAAGAGGCCGGCGGCCGCGCCGCCGATGACCACCGCGATCATGGGGGTCTTGTAGCGCAGGGAAATGCCGTACAGGGTGGGCTTGGTGACGCCGGCCAGCATGGCGGAGATGCTGGAGGCCACCGCCTCGGAGCGCAGGTCCTTGTCCTTGGTCTTGCAGGCCACGGCCAGAGCCGTACCGCCCTGGGCCAGGTTGGAGCAGAACATGGTGGTGATGACGATGGCGTCATAGCCGTAAGAGGCCAGGGACATGGTCATCAGCGGCACCAGGGCGTAGTGCATGCCGGTCATGACGATGAAGGGCATGAAGGCGGACAGGAGCATAATGGTCAGCCAGCCCACATGGGTGTACAGGTAGTTGACGCCCATGGACAGGTAGTTGCCGGCCACGCCGCCGATGGGGCCGATGACCACATAGCCGATGATGTCGCACACCAGGATGGTGATCAGGGGCCGCAGGAAGCTCTTGACCACGTTGGGGGAGACCCGGTCGGCAAAGTCGTCCACTACCTTGATGATGGGGGCCATCAGCAGGATGGGCAGCACCGAGGAGGAGTAGGTGGTGGCGATGACCGGGAGGCCAAAGAAATAGGAACAGGGCATCCCCAGGAAGGTGCCGGTGGTGCCGCTGCCCAGCAGATTTACGATGTTGGGGTAGAGCCAGGCCGCCGCGATGACCATGGAGACCACGGGGCTGGTACCCAGCTTCTTGGCGGTGGTGTAGGCCAGCAGAATGGGCAGGAAGTAGAAGAACGCGTCGCCCATGCCGTTGAGGAAGATATAGGAGGTACTATCCGTGCTGATGGCGCCCAGGGTGGTCAGGAGAGACATGACCACCTTCACCATGCCGCAGCCCAGCATGGCCGGCAGCAGCGGGGTCATGCTGCCCGAGACATAGCCCAGCAGCCGGTTCACCAGGTTGCCCTTCTCCTTGGGGGCGGGGGCCCCGCCGTCGCCGGTGAAGTTGCCCCGGGTCTGGAACTCCTTGAAGAGATTGGAGACCTCGTTGCCGATGACGATTTGATACTGGCCGCCCTGGCGCATAACGCCCTTGACGCCCTTGACGCCCTGCACCGCCTGATCGTCGGCCTT
>DXDV01000253.1 GCA_019115345.1 Candidatus Intestinimonas stercorigallinarum
GATACCCGCTACGCCAAGGCCGATGAGCGCCCCGTTGAAGCCGATAACAAAGCGGTAATTGTTCTGGATGCGGCGCATAAGGGCCATGGCCAGCTGCCGCAGGCGCACCAACTCCCACAGGCTGTCGGCGGCGATGGTGATGTCGGCGATCTCCCGGGCGATGGCCGCCCCGTCGCTGATGGCGATGCCGGCGTCCGCCTCGGAGAGGGCTGGGGAGTCGTTGATGCCGTCCCCCACCATGAGGACGGTGCGGCCATCCTTCCGCAGAGCGGCCACATACTCCGCCTTGTCCGCCGGGAGCACGCCCGCCCGGAAATCATCTACCCCCAATTCCTTGGCAATGGCGGCGGCAGTGCGGGGGCTGTCCCCGGTGAGCATGACGGCGTTCTTTACGCCCAAGCCCCGCAGGGCGGAGAGCACGTCCTTCGCCTCATCCCGCAGGGGATCGGAGATGCAGATGACGGCGGCCAGCACGCCCCCCACCGCCAGATAGAGATGGGAGTACTCCGCCGGGAGCCGGTCGAACCGCTCCTCCTCGCCGTCGGGGACAAGGCAGCCCTCGTCCTCGAAGATGAAGTGGGCGCTGCCGATGAGCACCCGCTCCCCGTTGACGCTGCTGGCGATGCCGTGGGCCACCAGATACTCCACCTTGGAGTGGAATTCCTCGTGCTTGAGCCCCCGGCGTCTGGCCTCCTCCACCACGGCGTTGGCCATGGAGTGGGGGAAGTGCTCCTCCAGGCAGGCGGCCAGCCGCAGCATCTCGGCCTCCTCCTGGCCGCCGAAGGGGATGACCCGGGCCACAGTGGGGCAGGCGTGGGTGAGGGTGCCGGTCTTGTCAAAGACGATGGTGTCGGCCGCCGCCACCGCCTCCAGGAACTTGCCGCCCTTGACGGTGATGTGGGCCCGGCCCGCCTCCCGCATGGCGGAGAGGACGGCCAGGGGCATGGCCAGCTTCAGGGCGCAGGAGAAGTCCACCATCAGCACCGACAGGGCCCGGGCCACGTTCCGGGTAAAGAGGTAGCTCAGGATGCTCCCGGCGAAGGTGTAGGGCACCAGCCGGTCGGCCAGATGGGCCGCCTTGCTCTCGGCGGCCGACTTGAGCTGCTCCGACCGCTCGATCATCTGGACGATCTGGTCGTAACGGCTCTGGCCGGAGGCCTGCTTCACCTCCAGGACGCACTCGCCTTCCTCCACCACGGTGCCGGCGTAGACCGCCCCGCCGGGGCGCTTGGCCACGGGGATGGACTCCCCGGTGAGGGAGGCCTGGTTGACGGTGACCTCCCCCTCCAGCACCAGGCCGTCCACCGGGACGATCCCGCCGGAGCGGACCACCAGGGTGTCGCCGGGCCGGACCTGGGAGATGGGGACCAGGACCTCTCCCTCCCCGGTGCGCAGCCACACCCGGTCCACGTTGAGGGACATGCACCGGGCCAGGTCCTCCACCGACTTTTTCCTCGTCCACTCCTCCAGCAGCTCCCCGATCTCCAGCAGGAACATCACCATCCCCGCCGTGCCGAAGTCCCTCCGGCAGGCGGAGATGGAGATGGACAGGGCGTCCAGCAGCTCCACCCGGAGCTGTCCGCGGAGCAGGCAGCCCAGGCCCCGGCGCGCAAAGGGGACCATGTGCCACAGGATGCGGGCGACGCGCAGGGGCGGCGGCAGGAAGAGGGTGCAGGCGGCCTTCCACACCACCTTGCCCACCAGCTTTTCCTCAAATTCCCGGTTCAGGGCCCGGCTGCTGTGGGCGGGCAGGGCGACGGCCTTTTCCGCCTCCGCCCAGGAAAAGCGGCGCAGCCCCTCCAGCACGGTCTGCCGGTCCCCGCCGTAGTGCAGGATGACGCAGCAGGTGCGCTCGTGGACGGCGGCCTGACGGGTCCAGGGCTGGGCCAGGAGCCAGGCCTCCAGCAGGTCGGCCTGGGCCAGGGTCATCCGCTTCTGCTTCAGCCGGAGCCGGATGCGCCCCCGGCTCTCGTGCAATATGGTCGCGTTCATGGGTTCCTCCCTTCACGAAAAGAGGGAGCCGCGTTCGGCTCCCTCTGTGGGTCAGACTTCCTTGCCCTCCAGATCGACGGCGGCTTCCTCCGCCTCCTTGGCCGCCCGGGCCTCATTGAGGTCTCTGGCGGAGGCCAGGATATCGGCGGCGTTCTCCTGTACGCAGGTCACCGTCCCCATGACGGAATCCTTCATGCGCAGACCGGCGGCGGCAACATGGACATAGGCCTTTTTGGCGTCCCTGCTGGAGAGCAGCTTGAGGCCGAACGTGCCGAACAGCGTGCCGCCGGCAAAGCAGGCCAGCTTGGTGTAAATGCTCATGGTGAACCTTCCTTTCTCATTTCCGCTTGTAGCCCGTGATCATGACCATGATCATGCAGATCACCGCGCCCCAGGCCCAGAATCGATGCTGTTTCATCGGCGTCACTCCTTTTGTACCAGGCTTACGGAATGTCAAGATATTATAATGTCTGCGGAATAAACCGAACATCGGTTGATTCGCGCGGCGGCCGCCGCGCAATTCCATAAAACCGGCTCAAAGGAGCCGCTTTTATGGAATTCAGCCATTGTTACAATGCGTATTTCCACTGGTGCATGAAGATGCACCAGTGGAAGGCGCAAGGGTTTTGGGAAACATTGTCCAAAACCCTTGCGCTTGAACAAAGCCGAAACCCTTGAAAGCCTTGGCGTTCAAGGCGTTCGGCTTTGTTCCGTACGCATTATTATAGCAGAGCCGCCCCTTCCTGTCGCTGTCAAAAGGGACGCGGAGTTGCGGTTTCCGACATTTTTCTGCACTGGCCGGGCGTCATCCCATAGCGCCGCTTGAAAAGGGCGTTGAATTGGCTCATGCCCTCGTAGCCCACCGCACGGGCCACCTCCTGGATGGGCAGCCCGGTGGTGCGGATCAGCTCCCGGGCCCGCTTGACGCGCTCCTCCATCAGCCAGCTGTGGATGGAGCGCCCGTAGGCCCGGCGGAAGCCCTCCTTCAGGAAGGTGGGAGAGACCGAAAACTGCCGGCACAGGCGCTCGATGGTGAGCTTTTCCGACAGGTGGGTCTGGATGTAGGCCCGCGCCTCCGCCAGGACCGGAGAGACGTGGGCATCCTGCTCCCGCTCCGGCGGGGAGGGCTCCGAGCAGAGCAGATAGAGCAGCTCCACCGCCTTAAAGACGCAGTAGCACCCTTGGGCCTCCTCCGGCAGGCCCTCCAGACACGCGAATGTGGCGCGGGTCCACGGCGTCTCCGGGAGCACGGCAAAGCCGTGCCGCTCCTCCATGCGCCGCCGCACCCGCCCGGTGTCCAGCCGCAGCCCCATGGCGGCGCAGGCGGCGGAAAAGCTCTCCCTGGCCGCCTTCGCGTCCACCGCCACCAGGATCCCCCTCAGATCGCCGCTGATCTGAAAGGAGCGGATCTCCCCGGCGTGGGAGAGCAGATAAACGCCCCCGGCCCCCACCAGGCTCGTCTGGTTTTGGGGCAGCTCCGCCGCGGCCCGTCCCCCCTGGCAGAAAAAGGCCTCGAAGTGGAGAGGCTGCCCCCGCGCCGGGACAGGCCGCAGGTCCTCTCCTTCCCGGCCGGACAGGGCGAACCGGCAGACCCGGACGCCGGGCATGCCGTCGCTCCAGCAGGTCAGGCCGGGGGCTTGCGTGAGCAGATATTCCTTGAGCATCGTTTGTACCACACCCTGTCGAACCATGTGCCTTCCGCGTGCGCGCGCGGCTTCCCATTTGAAAAAACGGCATGAGAAGCCTGCCGGAACGAGCGGTTAGTTTTCGCTAACCATATATTACTACCGGGCGGGAAAGAATGCAAGCCCATCAGATCCACTTTTTTGCGGGCGCCTCTTCCGCGGGGTGGAAAGGTCCTCCTGTCTCCAAGCGCGCCCCGTCCGACCGTGGCGCGCTTGTCCGCCTCTCAGCTTGTGGAAAAAGTTCAAATGCGTCAGATGATGTGCAAGAGCCTTGCACAAATCAAGTAAGACAAAAAATGGATAAAGCAATATAAAATCAAAAAACATTTTTCAATAAAAAACAAAACTATAATATAATGTTCCGATGAATGGAACAAATTTCGGAAATATCTGAAATTGGCAGGCCAATTCAAGAAATGGGCGGCAAATGAGATTTCCCCTTGCATCGGGCGGCCATATCCGGTATACTGAATGTGACAACAGGATATTCGGATGATGGTATCGGGAGAGACCGCCCAGGCGGCGCCGAAGGGGACTGGCAGGGAAACTCTCAGGCAAACGTACCGGTACCGGACGAGACTCCGAAGACCAAAGGGGCGCGTGCCCCGGCGGACCGAAGAAGCAATTTGCTCTGCCGGGGCAAAGAATCTTTCAGGTAAAAAGACGGAGGCGTGCCTTTGCTTGGCGCGCCTCCGTTTCCTGTTTTTTGTCCTACCAATTTTGAGAAAGAAGGGATCGCCAATGGAAAAAAAGACGCCGCTGTACGACCGCCATGTGGCGCTGAACGGCAAGATCGTCCCCTTTGCCGGGTATCTGCTGCCGGTCCAGTACCCCACCGGCGTCATTGCCGAGCACATGGCCGTCCGCACCGCCGCCGGGCTCTTTGACGTCTCCCACATGGGGGAGCTGGTCTTTACCGGGCCCGACGCCCTCCAAAACCTCAACCACCTGCTCACCAACGACTTCACCTCCATGACCGACGGCCAGGTCCGCTACTCCCCCATGTGCAACGACGCCGGCGGCTGCGTGGACGACCTCATCGTCTACAAGGTCCATGAGGGGGCCTATCTGGTGGTGGTCAACGCCGCCAACAAGGACAAGGACGCCGCCTGGATGGGGGAGCGGCTCTCCGGGGACTGCAAGCTGGAGGACATCTCGGACACCGTGGCCCAGCTGGCCCTCCAGGGGCCCAGCTCCAAGGAGATCCTGCTCCGGCTGGTGGGGGAGGAGGAACTGCCCAAAAAGTATTACAGCTTTATCCCTCAAATTACGGTGGGAGGCATCCCGTGCCTGGTCTCCCGCACCGGCTACACCGGCTCCTTCGGCTACGAGCTCTACTGCGCCGCCAAGGACGGCCCCGCCCTGTGGGACCTGCTGCTGGAGACGGGAAGGGATCTGGGCCTCATCCCCTGCGGCCTGGGGGCCCGGGACACCCTGCGGCTGGAGGCCGGGATGCCCCTCTACGGCCACGAGCTCACCGACGACATCGGCCCCATGGAGGCGGGCCTGGACTTTGCCGTCAAGCTGAACAAGGCCGGCTTCATCGGCAAGGCGGGCCTGGAGGGCCGGCTCCCCCTGACCAGGACCCGGGTGGGCCTGGAGGTCACCGGCCGGGGCATCGTCCGGGAGCACCAGGACATCTACATCGGGGACCGGCTGGCGGGGCAGACCACCTCGGGCACCCACGCCCCCTTCCTGGGCAAGGCCATCGCCATGGCCTATCTCCCGCCGGACGCCGCCGCCGAGGGCGCCCAGGTGGAGGTGGACGTCCGGGGCCGCCGGGTGGCCTGCAAGGTGGTGCCCCTGCCCTTCTACAAGGCGTGAGACCGAAACCGACCGATCTGCATTTGTAATTATTAAGGAGGAATTTACTATGAATACCCCTGAGCATCTCCGCTATACCAAGTCCCACGAATGGGTCCTCTTCGCCGACGACGGCAGCGCCAAGGTGGGCCTCACCGACCACGCCCAGGACGCCCTGGGGGACCTGGTCTTTGTCAACCTGCCCCAGGTGGGGGACGCCCTCACCTGCGGCGAGGCCCTGGGGGACGTGGAGTCGGTGAAGGCCGTCTCCGACGTGTACAGCCCGGTGAGCGGCATCGTGAAGGCGGTCAACGAGGACCTGCTGGACGCCCCAGAGGCCATCAACGCCGACCCCTACGGGGCCTGGCTGGTGGAGGTGGAGGGCATCAGCGACCAGGAGGAGCTGCTGGACGCCGCCGCCTACATCGCCCACTGCGCTCAGGAGGAATGAGCCCAGACCCACCCACGGAAAGGAGCTGATCTCAGGACATGGGAAGCTATCTGCCATCCACCGACGGGGAGCGCCGGGCCATGCTGGAGGCCATCGGCTGCCAGAGCGTGGACGACCTCTTCGCCCAGGTGCCGGAGGAGATGCGGCTGGACCATCTGGACCTGCCCGACGGCAAGAGCGAGCTGGAGGTCCGGCGCATCTTGGAGGGCATCGCCGCCAAGAATACCGTCTTTCCCTCGGTGTTCCGGGGGGCGGGGGCCTACCGGCACTACATCCCCGCCATCGTCAAGAGCGTCACCAGCAAGGAGACCTTCCTCACCGCCTACACCCCCTACCAGGCCGAGCTCTCCCAGGGGGTGCTCCAGTCCATCTTTGAGTACCAGACCATGATCTGCGCCCTCACCGGCATGGACGCCTCCAACGCCTCCATCTACGACGGCGCCTCCGCCGCCGCCGAGGCGGCGGCCATGTGCCGGGACCGGAAGCGGAGCACGGTGCTGCTCTCCGCCGCCGCCCACCCCATGGTCCGCCGGACGGTGGAGACCTACTGCTTCGGAAACGGCATGGAGGTCAGGACCGTCCCCATGAAAAACGGCTTCACCGACGCCCAGGCCCTTTCGGAGCTGCTGGACGACACCGCGGCCTGCTTCTACCTCCAGCAGCCCAACTACTACGGCCGCATCGAGCCGGCCGCCGAGCTGGGGGAGATCGCCCACGCCGCCGGGGCCAAGTTCATCATGGGGGTCAACCCCATCGCCATGGCCGTCCTCAAGACTCCCGGGGAGTGCGGGGCCGACATCGCCGTGGGCGAGGGACAGCCCCTGGGCATGCCCCTGAGCTTCGGCGGACCCTACCTGGGCTTCATGGCGGCCACCGCCGCCCTCACCCGGAAGCTCCCCGGCCGCATCGTGGGGGAGACCACCGACCACGACGGCCGCCGGGCCTATGTCCTCACCCTCCAGGCCCGGGAGCAGCACATCCGCCGGGAGAAGGCCTCCTCCAACGTCTGCTCCAACCAGGCCCTGTGCGCCATGACCGCCGCCGTCTACCTGGCCGCCATGGGGCCCGACGGCCTGCGGCAGGCCGCCGAGAGCTGCATGGCCCACGCCCGGTACGCCGCCCAGCAGGTGTGCGCCGTGCCCGGCTTTGACATGGTCTACCCCGGCCCCTACTTCCACGAGTTCGTCACCACCTGCCCCTGCAAGCCGGAAAAGCTCCTGCGCGGCCTGGCCAAGCGGGGCATCCTGGGCCCCCTCCCCCTGGAGGACGGCAACCTGCTGTGGTGCGCCACGGAGATGAACACCCGGGACGAGATCGACGCCCTGGGACAGGCCATTCGGGAGGTGGTATGAGTGGAACTGCTGTTTGAAAAGAGCCGGAAGGGCCGCCGCTGCGACCTGCTGCCCCCCCTGGACGTGCCCCCCGCCCACCTGATGGCGGGCACCGGGCGGGAGACCCCCCTGGACCTGCCGGAGCTCTCCGAGGTGGACCTGGCCCGGCACTACTCTGCCCTGGAGCGCCGGGCCCACGGGGTGAACAACGGCTTTTACCCCCTGGGCTCCTGCACCATGAAGTACAATCCACGAGTCAATGAGGAGCTCGCCGCCCTGCCCGGCTTCACCGGGGTCCATCCCACCCAGAGCGCCGATACCGTCCAGGGCTGCCTGGAGGTCCTCTACCTGGCCGAGGAGCTGCTGTGCGAGATCACCGGCATGGACGCCATGACCTTCCAGCCCGCCGCCGGGGCCCACGGAGAATTTACCGCATTGCTGATGGTGAAGAAGTACCACCTGGACCGGGGGGAGCCCCAGCGGACCAAGATCCTGGTCCCCGACTCCGCCCACGGCACCAACCCGGCCTCCGCCGCCATGTGCGGCTTCACCGTGGTCAACGTGCCCTCCGACCCGGCGGGCGGGGTGGACCTGGAGGCCCTGCGGGCCGCCGCCGGACCCGACACCGCCGCCCTCATGCTCACCAACCCCAACACCCTGGGCCTCTTTGACCCCAACATCCTGGCCATCACCCAGATCGTCCACGACGCCGGGGGCCTGTGCTACTACGACGGCGCCAACCTCAACGCCGTCATGGGGGTGGTCCGCCCCGGCGACATGGGCTTCGACCTGGTCCACCTGAACCTCCACAAGACCTTCTCCACCCCCCACGGCGGCGGCGGGCCCGGCTCCGGCCCCGTGGGCTGCAAGGACTTCCTCCGGGACTTCCTGCCCGAGTTCCACGTGGAGGAGGGGTCTGACGGCCTGGAGTTCCGGGACCCGGCCAAGACCATCGGCAGCGTGAAGGCCTTCTACGGCAACTTCACCGTGGTGGTGAAGGCCCTGGCCTACATCCTCACCCTGGGGGCCCAGGGCATCCCCGAGGCCGCCAAGGGGGCGGTGCTCAACGCCAACTACCTGCGGGAGCAGCTCCGGGGGACCTATGACATCGCCTACGGCGGCGTGCCCTGCATGCACGAGTTCGTGCTCACCCTTGGGAAGCTGAAGAAGGAGACGGGGGTCTCCGCCATGGACGTGGCCAAGGCCCTCCTGGACCACGGCATCCATCCGCCCACCATGTACTTCCCCCTCATCGTGGAGGAGGCCCTCATGTTCGAGCCCACCGAGACCGAGTCCCGGGAGACCCTGGACCAGGCGGCGGCGGTGCTCAAGGGCATCCGCGCCCAGGCCGACGCCGCCCCGGAGGCCCTCCACGCCGCCCCGGCGACCACCCCCATCGGGCGGCCCGACGAGGTCAAGGCCGCCCGCCATCCCGTGCTGCGGTACACGCCGCCGGAGGGTGAGGCATGAGCTGGGACCTCATCGTCATCGGAGGGGGCCCCGGCGGCTACACCGCCGCCATCCGGGCCGCCCAGCTGGGGCTGCGCACCGCCCTGGTGGAGCGGGACCAGGTGGGCGGCACCTGCCTCAACCGGGGGTGCATCCCCACCAAGGCCCTCCTCCACGCCGCCGAGCGGTATGAGGAGATGAAGGAGTGCGCCGTGTTCGGCCTGCGGGCGGAAGGGGTCTCCTTCGACTACCCCGCCATGTGCGCTCGCCGGGACCAGGTGGTAGGTCAGCTCCGGGAGGGCGTGGAGCGCCTTCTCAAGGGCAACAAGGTGGACCGTTTTACCGGCGCCGCCCGCATCCTGGCCCCCGGCAAGGTCCAGGTGGCGGAGGAGGTGCTGGAGGGGAGGAACCTCCTCATCGCCGTGGGGTCCCGCCCCGCCCTGCCCCCGGTGCCGGGACTGGACCTGCCCGGCGTCCTCACCAGCGACGGCCTGCTCGCCGGGGACCGGTTTTACCGCCGCCTCACCATCATCGGCGGCGGCGTCATCGGCATGGAGTTTGCCGGGCTCTACCAGGCCCTGGGGGCGGAGGTCACCGTGCTGGAGGCCATGGACCGGGTGCTCCCCACCCTGGACCGGGAGCTCTCCCAGAATGTGAGCATGCTCATGAAAAAGCGGGGGGTGCAGCTCTTCACCGCTGCCCACGTGGAAAAGGTGGAGCGGGGGGAGGATGGGCTCCTCTGTACCTACACCGTGAAGGGCAAAACGGAAACGGTCGCCGCCGACGCCGTGCTGGCGGCCACCGGCCGCCGGGCGAACACCGACGGCCTGTGCGCCCCGGAGGTGGACCTGGGCCTGGAGCGGGGGGCCATCCCGGTGGATGAGCGCTTCCAGACCCGCGTGCCCGGCATCTACGCCATCGGAGACGCGGTACGGGGCAGCGTCCAGCTGGCCCACGCCGCCGCCGCCCAGGGGATCAACGCCGTGAGCATGCTGGCGGGGAAGGAGCCCCCCATGGACCTCTCCGTGGTGCCCTCCTGCGTCTACCTCCGGCCGGAGCTGGCCTCCGTGGGCCGTACCGAGGCCCAGTGCAAGGAGGCGGGCATACCCGTCAAGACCGCCAAATACCTCACCGCCGGCAACAGCCGCGGCGTCATCGCCGGCGCCGGCCGGGGCTTCATCAAGGTGGTCTGTCACGCCCAGTCCGGCGTGGTGCTGGGGGCCCAGCTCCTGTGCGAGCGGGCCACCGATCTGGTGGGGGAATTCGCCACCGCCGTCTCCAGGGGGGAGACCCTGGAGGATATGGCCCGGGTCATCCGGGCCCACCCCACCTTCGGAGAGGCCGTGGGCGAGGCGGCGGAAGCCGGTCTGGGCCTGAGCATCCACCAGCTCAACCGATAAGGATCGACGTAGAGAGGACCGTCCGGCAGCGCCGGACGGTCCTCCCAGGCTGTCGAAAAAGTAGCACCACGTAGAACAAGCCACGGGGGAAAAGTGTGAAAGGGGGTCAGGACTGCCGGTGGCAGTCCTGATGCCTTCGGGCGAAGCCACACTGGAACAGGTGAGCCCCCACTTTC
>DXDV01000254.1 GCA_019115345.1 Candidatus Intestinimonas stercorigallinarum
GCGGTCTTCCGGCCGGAGGGCAGGCCGGGGCGGAGGTAGAGGTCCACCACCCGCTCGATGGAGTAGGTCTCGTCCTCCTCTGCCCCCAGGGGGACGTCGGGGTCCGTGAGGGCGTCGAAGAAGCGGGTGAAGTAGCGGTAGGCGGTGTTATGTAAAGAGCCGAACCGGTCCCGGTTGGCCTGACAGAAGGCGAGGAAGTCGTCGTCGGTGCGCACCAGGGCGAAGGCGTCGGCCACGGTGCGGGTGTAGACGGGCTCGCCTCCGTCCGTCTCCCGGGGGAAGGGGCCGTCGGCCCAGCCCAGCCGGTCCAGCAGGGAGCGGACCTCTCCGTAGGTCCGCCCGGCCCGGAGACCGTAGAGGTAGCCCGCCTCCCTGGGCTCCCGGAGGTGGAAGTCCCCGTCCTGGGTGCAGCGGAGAAAGGCGTGGGCGGCGGCCTCGTCCAGGCCCAGGGCGAAGCAGAGCTGGAAGAGCTCCTCCCGCTCCGCCGGCTGGGCGGCGCTCAGCCACATGGACACCCGGCGGCGGACGCTCTCCCGCTGGATGTCCCCGCCCCGGAGGGCCCACAGCCGGCCGATGAGGGCCTCCCGGTCCAGGCCCTGGCGGGCCATCAGGCCGGAGAGGACCTCCCCAAAGGTCCGGGGACACAGGTCCTGAGAAAAATAGCGGACCGCCTCGGACGGGCTCATGTCCTGTCCGGCGATCCGCTCCCAAGCCCGCCCGGAGAGGGCCGTATACTTGCGCTCCTCCATGCTGGAACCTCCCTGCGCGGCCGGACCCGGGCCGGGACCCGCGCAGCGCGATGTATGATAATTCATTCTATCATAGCTGTTTGCGGGTATGTTCCTAAAAAAATTAGGAGTTTACATTTCGAGTGGAAGTATTATATACTTTCTTTAGAATTTATTCTGTGTAGGAGTGGATGCCATGCTGATCCCGATGCATCTGTGCTCCACGCTGCTCCTCTGGAGCTTTTTCACCATCATCCTCCTCTCCGACCGCCGGAGCCTCCGCAACCGGCTGTGTTTCTGCGGCGGGATGCTCTTCAGCCTGGGCACCTTCAAGGAGTACCTCTACTACGACCTCATCCCCCTGCTGGAGATCTGGGGGTACAGAGTCAGCCAGGCGTCCTTCCGGCCCTGGTACGCGGGGATGACCAGCGTCCTCTACCTGTGCGCCATGCCGGCGGCCCTCCTCTTCGCGGTGCGCTTCAGCGAGGTGGACCGGTGGTGGCGGCATCCCCGGCGGCTGCTGGCGGCCATGGCGGTGCCGGCGGCGGTCTTCGCCTGCTGCTTCCCGCCCTGGGAGACCTATGACCTCCAGCGGACCAGCTTCCCCTTCTGGCTGAGCGCCTGTATCTACAACCTGACCTACGGCGTCCTCTTCACGGTGCTCATGGCCCTGGCGGTGCGCCGGGCGGCCACCCCCAAGCTCCGCCGGCAGAAAAAGACGGTGGCTCTGCTGGTCCTGCCCCTCATGTGGTACTGGCTGGTGACCATCTTCGTCTTCCACACCCTCCAGCTCCAGGGGCTTTTGAAGCTGTGGGAGTGGAACAGCCTGCTGGTGGCGGGGGCCATCTGCTTCTACCTCTATCTGGCCTTTCACGACGGGGTCATGGGGGTGCGGCTCAACGCCGAGCACTACCGGTGGGAGGCGGAGAGCCAGACCGCCTTCCGGGGGGCCCAGTTCATGGCCCACGCCCTCAAGCACGACCTCACCAAGCTCTCCTGGTGCGCCCAGAACCTGTCCCGGGGGGAGGACCCGCCGCCGGAGGCGGCGGTGGTGTCCCACGCGGTGGAGCACCTCACCGCCCTGCAGGAGCGCATCTGCATGCAGACCGGCGCCCTGGAGCTGCGGGTGGAGGACTGCGCCCTGGGGGAGCTGCTGGAGAGCTGGAACCTGGAGGAGTACGGCCACCGGGGCATGGCCCTGGTGCTGGACCTGGAGCGGGAGGAGGGGCTGCTGTGCGACCGCTTCCACACCGCCGAGGTCATGCGCAACCTGCTGGACAACGCCTGGGAGGCGGCGGGGCCGGACTGCACGGTGCGGCTGGCCCTCCGCAAACGGGTGCGGCTCCGGGGACACCGGGGGCGGTTCGACCGGCTGACGGTGGCCGACAACGGCCCCGGGGTGTCCCCCCAGCTGCGGGAGAAGCTCTTCCAGCCCTACCAGACCGACAAGAACGGGGACAGGCACATGGGCCTGGGCCTCTTTTACTGCGCCAAGGTGATGCGGGCCCACGGCGGCGCCATCCAGGCCGAGGAGGGCGCCGGCCGGGGCTGCACCATCGCCCTGTATTTTCCCAGCGGGAGGCCATAACATGGAACGCGGACAGATCCGGGTCCTCATTGTGGAGGACGACGACGATTTCGCCTATCTCATACGGGATCAGCTCACCCGGCAGGGGGACATGGAGGTGGCGGGCCGGGCCCGGGACCGGCGCGGCGCCCTGGCCCTGGCCCAGTCCCTGGAGCCCCAGGTGGTGCTCATGGACCTGAGCCTCTCGGCGGCCCAGATGGACGGGGTGGAGGCGGCCCGGGACATCCGCATCGCCACCGGGGCCAAGGTGGTCATCCTGACGGTGTACGAGGACCCCAAGGTGGTGCTGGAGGCCAGCCGCCGGGCCTTCGCCTCCGGCTATGTGTTCAAGAGCCAGTTCGCCCTCATCCCGGAGACGGTGCGCGCCACCGCCCGGGGGACCACCCCCCAGGAGTGGATGATCCTCTCCCTGATCCTGGACCGGCTCTCCCCCGCCGAGCGGGGGGTGCTGGACTACATCCTGGGCCGGACGCCGGAGCCGGTGTCCTCCCCCAAGACCATGGCCAACCAGAAGACCAGCATCCTGCGGAAGCTGGGGCTCCACAGCCAGCGGGAGCTCCTCCGGGTCTTCCGCTCCCTCCCCGCCCTTCAGGAGTGAGCCGGGAGGGGCGGCCCGCGCCGCCCTGCCTCCGCACAGCAAAACAGAGGGGGGTGGTGAGCTATGCTCAC
>DXDV01000255.1 GCA_019115345.1 Candidatus Intestinimonas stercorigallinarum
GGACTGGTTTAAGGTGTTTTTCCTCTTTCGGGCCTGAAAACCCCAAAGCCATTCTGCTGCAAGGCTTTCACGAAAATATCGATTTTAACCGTCCCTTCCATCGTCGGAGCAAAGTCCGCTTTGCTCCGACGTCTTTTTATGCAAGCCTAAAATATGGATGTTAACCTCTCGCTTCAAAATGACCGCTGTAAGCCGTTTTTTATGGTTTACAGCGGTTTTGTTATCGTTTCTTCCAGGCGGTCTTGCCGCTCCGCTTTTCTGGTCTTGCGAATAAAAAGCGCCGATTTGCTCATACGATTTTCCCGCCCTATTCTCCGCAGGACAAGGAAAGGGGCGGACGGGAAATCCCGTCCGCCCGAAATGTTCTCTTACCGCACCTGGCCGGTGCCGTAGATGATGAACTTGGAGCTGGTGAGCTCGGTGAGGCCCATGGGGCCCCGGGCGTGCATCTTCTGGGTGGAGATGCCGATCTCGGCCCCCAGGCCGAACTCGAAGCCGTCGGTGAAGCGGGTGGAGGCGTTCACGTACACCGCCGCCGCGTCCACCTGGTCCAGGAAGGCCTGGGCGGCGAAGTAGTCCTCGGTGACGATGGCCTCGGAGTGGCCGGAGCCGTGGGTGTTGATGAAGTCCACCGCCTGGTCGAAGCTGTCCACCACCTTCACCGCCAGGATGTAGTCGCCGTACTCGGTGTCCCAGTCGGCCTCCTGGGCGGGCACCACGCAGTCCCCAAGGATGGCCGCCGTCCGGGGACAGCCCCGGAGCTCCACCTGCTTCTGGTCCAGCAGCGCCTTGGCCATGGGGAGGAAGGCCTCCGCCACGTCGGCGTGGACCAGGACGCACTCGGCGGCATTGCACACCGAGGGCCGGGAGGTCTTAGCGTTGTAGAGGATCTGGGCGGCCATGTCCAGGTCGGCGGAGGCGTCCACGTACACGTGGCACACCCCCACCCCCGTCTCGATGACGGGGACCTTGGCATTCTCCACCACCGCCCGGATGAGCCCGGCGCCCCCACGGGGGATGAGCACATCCAGATAGCCGGTGAGTCCCATGAGTTCGTTGGCGCTCTCCCGGCTGGTGTCCTCCACCAGGGCCACGCAGTCCCGGGGCAGGCCCACCGACTCCAGGGCGTCCCGCATGACTGCCACAAAGGCCTTGTTGGAGCGGAAGGCCTCCTTGCCGCCCCGGAGGATGACGGCGTTGCCCGCCTTCAGGCACAGGGCGGCGGCGTCTACCGTCACGTTGGGCCGGGCCTCATAGATGATGCCGATGACCCCCAGGGGCACCCGGCGCTTGCCGATGATGAGGCCGTTGGGCCGGGTGGACATCTCGGTCACCTGGCCGATGGGGTCGGGGAGGGCGGCCACCTGCCGCACTCCCTCCACGATGCCGTCCATCCGGTCGGCGCTCAGGGCCAGCCGGTCCAGGAGGGACTGCTTCATCCCCGTCGCCATGGCGGCGGCCAGGTCCTTTTCATTCTCCGCCAGGATGTAGCCCTGGTTTTGATACAGCGCCTGGGCGATGGCCTCCAGCGCCGCGTTTTTCTTGGCGGTGCCGGCCACGGCCAGCACGCGGCTGGCGTTCTTCGCCGCCAGGCCCTGAGTTTCCAGAATGGTCATGAAGATCCCCCCTGATTTGAAGTAAGAAGTAAGCGTAAAGAAGTAAGAAGTAAGCGTGAAGAAGAAAGAAGCAATGGAAGGAAGGGTGAAAAAGGAAGCAATATATTAAGGTAGACGGTCAGGAACGGGCGGCCAGGAAGCGGGTGCCGATGTCCTCCCCCTCCAGGATGCCGTACAGGTCCTCCGGCCGGGCGCCGTTGGTGATGACCATGTCCACCCCGGCGGCCATGGCGATCTCGGCGGCGTTGAGCTTGGTGGTCATGCCGCCGGTGCCCCGCCAGGAGCCGGCGCCCCCCGCCATGGCCCGGAGCTCCGGCGTCACCGCCTCCACCCGGTGGATGAGCTTGGCCTCCGGGTCCTTCCGGGGGTCGGCGTCGTAGAGGCCGTCGATGTCGCTCAGGAGCACCAGCAGGTCGGCCCCGCACAGCCGGGCCACCATGGCCGAGAGGGTGTCGTTGTCGCCCAGGACCTTGCACTGGCCCGTCTCGATCTCCGCCGAGGACACCGAGTCGTTCTCATTCACCACCGGGATGACCCCCAGCTCCAGCAGGGATTCAAAGGTGTTGTGGAGGTGCTCCGCCCGCGCCGGGGCGTCCACGTCCTCGCCGGTGAGGAGGATCTGGGCCACCACCCGGTTGTACTCGCCGAAAAACTTGTCGTAGAGGTGCATCATCATGCACTGTCCCACGGCGGCGACGGCCTGCTTCATCCGCAGCTGGGTCGGCCGCTCCGGCAGATTCATCTTGGCCGTGCCGATGCCGATGGCCCCCGACGAGACCAATACGACCTCGTGACCCTTTCCCTCCAGATCGGAGAGGGTGCGGGAAAGACGCTCCATATTATGTAAATTGAGCCGCCCCGTGTCGTGGGTGAGGGTAGAGGTCCCCACCTTCACCACCACCCGCAGGCGGCCCCGTTCTCTTGCCATGTCCGGTCACACTCCTGTCTAAGAATTGTATTCCCAACCGTTGCACGCCGGGTCCATTTCCCTTGCCATACGTCAGTATGGCTGCGGAACATTTCCTTGTCTGACGGGCAAGATCCCCGCCCAGACCGCGTCCTCCGGCTATCCATACGGGCTTTAAAATTCCACCCCAGTTTACCATATCATAGCACAACTGAGAAGCAAGGGAAAGTGTTCTTTGAAAATTTGGTGCATTTTTAAGCTACGCTAGAGAAAAAATGAAAAATTTGCTTTTTTTCGTGTTTTTTATGTTGTAATTCTGGCGGTGTTGCGTTACAATGTAG
>DXDV01000256.1 GCA_019115345.1 Candidatus Intestinimonas stercorigallinarum
GCTGCAACAAGTGGCTGTGCGACGACATCCTGAAGAACACCGACTACGCCGCCGAGCAGAAGGACATCACGGCGGAAAAGCTGGGCCGGAACCACGTCTACTTCCTCCCCTACCTTATGGGGGAGCGCAGCCCCATCAACGACACCAACGCCCGGGGCGCCTTCCTCGGCATGACCATGGACACCACCCGGTCCGACCTGGTCCAGGCGGTGCTGGAGGGGGTGGCCTTCGCCATCCGGGACTCCTTCGAGGTGGCCCGGTCCCTGGGTCTGGACATCCCCAGCAGCAAGCTCTGCGGCGGCGGCAGCAAGTCCCCCCTGTGGCGGACCATCTTCGCCAATGTGCTGGGCATCCCCCTGGAGCTGCCCAAGACCGAGCAGGGACCCGGCTACGGCGGAGCCATGCTGGCCATGGTGGGCTGCGGCCGCTTCGAGAGCGTCCGGGCCGCCGCCGACGCCCTGGTGGAGGTGGCCGCCGTGGTGGAGCCCGAAGCGGACCTCACCGCCCGGTATGAGGAGCGCTACCGGCAGTACCGGACCATCTATCCCGCCCTCAAGCCGGTCTTTGCCCAGCTGCGCTGAGGCCGTCCGGCGGCGCGAGGCCGCGCCGCGTCAGTTCGTGGGGGCGTCCGCCCCCCAATGAGGTGAAAGTATGACCATTTACTCCGTGTTCGATCCGGAATTCAAGCCCTACGGCCAGATCGTCACCGGTCTGGACCAGACCGTGCGGGAGCTGCTGACCGGCCTGGCGGCCACCCCCCAGGGCCCGGCGGTGGAGTACGTCCCCACCGACCCCGCCCTCCAGGAGCTGCCCGCCGCCGTGGAGCTCTCCGAGCACTGCTTCGGCGGCATGCCCGTCCAGCTGGGCTGGTGCAACGGCCGCAACACCAGGCTCAACTGCCTGGAGTACCACCGGGACAGTGAGTTCAACCTGGGCACCGAGGATTTCATCCTGCTGCTGGCCCGGCAGGAGGAGATCGTGGACGGGGTGCTGGACACCGCCAGGGTGAAGGCATTCCGGGTGCCCGCCGGGGTGCTGGTGGAGGTCTACGCCACCACCCTCCACTACGCCCCCTGCCACTGCGACGCCGCCAAGGGCTTCCGGGTGCTGGTGGCCCTGCCCTGGGGCATCAACACCGGCCGGCCCGCCATGGAGAACAAGACGGCGGAGGACCCCTATCTCACCGCCCGCAACAAGTGGCTGCTGGCCCACCCCGACTCCGACGAGGCCAGGGGCGGTGCCAAGGTGGGACTGACTGGGAAAAACATTGATATCGCCGACGTCATTTGATATGATGTGAGAAAAGGAGCGTGTTTGACAATGAACCTTCCTGAAGTAAAGCTCGGCATTATCGCCGTGTCCCGCGACTGCTTCCCCATCGCCCTGTCCACCCAGCGCCGGCAGAACATTGTGGCCGCCTACGGCGAGGGCCTGTATGAGTGCCCCGTCACCGTGGAGAACGAGGCCGACGCCCTCAAGGCCTTGGAGGACGTGAAGGCCCACGGGGTCAACGCCCTGGTGGTCTTCCTGGGCAACTTCGGCCCCGAGACCCCCGAGACCATCCTGTGCCAGAAGTTCGACGGCCCCACCATGTACGTGGCCGCCGCCGAGGGGGACGGCGACCTCATCAACGGCCGGGGCGACGCCTACTGCGGCGTGCTCAACTGCTCCTATAACTTAGGGATGCGCCACCTGAAGGCCTACCTGCCCGAGTACCCCGTGGGCACCGCCCAGGAGTGCGCCGATATGATCCGGGAGTTCGTGCCCATCGCCCGGGCCATCATCGGCGTGAAAAATCTGAAGATCATCACCTTCGGCCCCCGTCCCCAGGACTTCTTCGCCTGCAACGCCCCCATCAAGGGCCTCTATCAGCTGGGCGTGGAGATCGAGGAGAACTCCGAGCTGGACCTGCTGGTGGCTTACAAGGCCCACACCGGGGACAAGCGCATCCCTGAGGTGGTGGCCGACATGAAGGCCGAGATGGGGGACAAGACCTATCCCGACCTGCTGGAGCGGATGGCCCAGTTCGAGCTCACCCTCCTGGACTGGGCCGAGGCCCACAAGGGGGCCCGGCAGTATGTGGCCTTTGCCGACAAGTGCTGGCCCGCCTTCCCGGAGCAGTTCGGCTTTGAGCCCTGCTATGTGAACTCCCGCCTGGCGGCCCGGGGCATCCCCGTGGCCTGCGAGGTGGACATCTACGGCGCCCTGAGCGAGTACATCGGCGCCTGCATCACCGGCGACGCCGTCACCCTCCTGGACATCAACAACTCCGTGCCCCAGTACATCTACGACGAGGACATCGCCGGCAAGTTCGACTACAAGCTCACCGACACCTTTATGGGCTTCCACTGCGGCAACACCCCCAGCTGCAAGATGTGCGACGGCTGCGCGGTGAAGTACCAGCTCATCCAGAACCGCCTGCTGGAGAAGGGCGGCACCCCCGACTTCACCCGGGGCACCCTGGAGGGCGACATCGCCCCCGGCGCGGTCACCTTCTACCGTCTCCAGTGCGACAGCAACGGCGACCTGCGCTCCTACATCGCCCAGGGCGAGGTGCTGCCCGTGGCCACCCGGTCCTTCGGCGGCATCGGCATCTTCGCCATCCCCGAGATGGGCCGCTTCTACCGCCATGTGCTGGTCCAGAAGGGCTATCCCCACCACGGCGCCGTGGCCTTCGCCCACTGCGCCAAGGCCCTCTTCGAGGTGCTCAAGTACTTCGGCATCGCCGACATCGCCTATAACCAGCCCAAGAGCCTGCCCTATCCCACCGAGAACCCCTGGGCCTGAGTCCCACGGCATACCGCTGCTTTTCCGCCTTGGAGAGAGCGACTTAAACCGACGCGCACCCGGAGCACAGCTCCGGGTGCGCGTTTTTACGGTCTATGGGATGGATTTCCCGGGAAAGGGCCTGCCGGTGCTCCGGGATTAGGAGGGCTCCTCCGGCGGCGGGGGCGGGGGCGGCGGATTCCGGCGGACCTTGGGCAGGGTGGTCTCCAGGGTGGCGCTCTCCTGGAGCTCCAGCAGCGCGCCGATGAGCTGGTTGGAGAGGAGGAAGCCGATGGGGGTGAGCCGCCAGCGCTGTCCGTCCCGGGCGGCCCAGCCGTTGTGCTCGTACTCGGCCAGCTTGACCTCGATGGGGTCGAAGTTCATAAAGTACTCCCGGCGGTACTCCCATTCCTCGATGCCCTGGGTGGTCCGCAGCCGGAGCATCAGGTACTCCCCGGACCGCTCCCGTTTGGGGATGAGGTCGTCGGAGTCCAGGATGGGCCTGCCCTCCAGCACGCCGTCGATATAGCCGTCCAGGTCCCGGAGGAAGGAGAAGCGGCGGCCGCCGAAGTCGGAGTGGGCGCCGGGACCGAAGCCCAGATAGGGCCGGGTGAGCCAGTATTTCAGGTTGTGCCGGGACTGGAAGCCCGCCTGGGCAAAGTTGGAGATCTCATACTGGTGGTAACCGGCCTGCTCCAGCCGGGCCACCATCCAGAGGTACATGTCGGCCTGCATATCGTCGCTGGGCAGGACCTCCCCCCGGGATACCCGGGCGCAGAGGGGCGTGCCCTCCTCCACCTTCAGCCCGTAGCCCGAGATGTGCTGGGGCTGGAGGGCGATGGCCTTCTCCACCGAGTCCTGCCACCGGGCCATGTCCTGGCCCGGCAGACCGTACATCAGATCCAGGGTCAGATTCTTGATCTTGGCCTCCCGAATGACGGCCACCGCCTCCTGGACCTGCTGGAAGGTGTGGGGCCGGTGGAGGGCGGAGAGCTCGTCGTCGTGGGCCGACTGCATGCCCAGCGAGACCCGGTTGACCCCCGCCCGGCGGAGCCGGACCATGCTCTTTTTGTCCACGCTGTCGGGGTTTGCCTCCAGGGTGATCTCGGCGTTGGCGGCAACCTCGAACCGCCGCCGGATGAGGGACAGCAGCTCCCGGATGCGCTTTTCTCCGTAGAAGCTGGGGGTGCCGCCGCCGAAGTAGATGGTGTCCACCAGATAGCCCTTGGCCTGGGGGGCCGTCTCCTTGATGTGGGCCAGCAGGGCCTTTTGGTAGGCGTCCATCCGGTCCGAGCGGTTGGACAGGGAGTAGAAGTCGCAGTAGTCGCACTTGCTCCTGCAAAAGGGGATGTGAATGTAGAGTCCCAGCTGTTTCACCATGGCGGTCCCACCTTGCTCCGGTATCGTATCTTGAAACCTGTATTCACAGCCGTTGCACGCCGTCTGGGCGGTCTTTTTCCCGCCATTCTGCGTCAATTTCCCTTGCCATA
>DXDV01000257.1 GCA_019115345.1 Candidatus Intestinimonas stercorigallinarum
GGCAGGCTCTTCACGTCCCCGTTGGGGGTGAAGACGAACACCTCGTCGGCGAACATATCCACCTTCAGGGTGCGCACGAACTCGTCCGGGTCGGTGTCCTGCTGGCTCTCCAGCAGCTTGCGCACCCACTCGAAGGCCTCCTCGGTGCCCAGCTTGGAATTGGCCATGCCCTGCTTGTACTTCCAGTGGGCGGCGATGCCGTACTCGGCGGTCTGGTGCATCTCCCAGGTGCGGATCTGCACCTCGAAGGGGATGCCCTCCCGGCCGATGACCGTGGTGTGAAGGGACTGATACATGTTGGGTTTGGGCGTACCGATATAGTCCTTGAACCGGCCCAGCACCGGCTTGAACATATCGTGGATGCAGCCCAGCACGTTGTAGCACTCGGGGATGTCGTCCACGATGACCCGGAAGGCGTACAGATCGAAAATCTCGTCCAGCGTCTTGTTCTGGGCGTACATCTTCCGGTAGATGGAGTAGATGTGCTTCACCCGGCCGTATACGGTACAGTGGATGCCCTCCTGGGCCAGCCGCTGCTGGATGCGGTGCTGGATGGAGCCCAGGAACTCCTCGTGGGCGGCGGAGCGCTGCTGCAGCTGCTCCTCGATCTCCTTATAGCCCACCGGGTCCAGATACCGCAGGGCCAGGTCCTCCAGCTCCCACTTGATCTTCTGCATACCGAGGCGGTGGGCGATGGGGGCGTAGATCTCCATGGTCTCCAGGCTCTTCTCCCGCTGCTTCCGGGGGGTCTGGTACTCCATGGTGCGCATGTTGTGGAGCCGGTCGCAGATCTTGATGAGGATCACCCGGATGTCCTTGGCCATGGCCATGAGCATCTTCCGGAGGTTCTCCATCTGCTCCTCTTCCTTGGAGGTGACCTGCACCCTCGTCAGCTTGGTGACCCCCTCCACCAGGTCGGCCACCGCCGGCCCGAAGAGCTTGGCGATGTCCTCATGGGTGGCGCCGGTGTCCTCGATGCAGTCGTGGAGGAGGGCGGCGATGATGGAGTCGGTGTCCAGCTCCAGCTCGGCCACGATCTCGGCCACCGCCAGCGGATGGGTGATATAGGGGGAGCCGTCCTTGCGCAGCTGGGACGAGTGGGCGCTGTCGGCATATTGGAAGGCGGCGTGGAGCCGCTTGACGTCCAGGCTGTGGTTGTAGTGCTTGACCTTCTCTTCCAGGGCGTGATAGCTCTCTAAGACGGGGTCCATTCGATCACCTCTTCAAAATGCGCCGGGCCGGGGCGCCCCTCCCCGCCCGCTCCGGCGTCAGCTCTGGGAGAGGCGGCGCAGCCGCTTCATAAGGACGGAGTCCTCCAGGTCCACCTTGCCCTCCACCTCGCACAGGTCGATGCGCAGATGGTCGGTGGACCGTTCCACCCGGATGAGCCCGTGCTCATCCAGCACCTCCAGGCAGACCATGGTCCGCATGAGGGTCTCTTTGATGCCGTAGGTCCGGGACACCCCCCGGGCCAGCCGCCGGGCGGTGTCCTCCACCCGGCCCAGCCGGGCGTGGCCGCTCAGATACCGCCACACGGCGACAAATTCCGCCCGGCTGGGGATGAGGGCGGCCGCCTCCCGGGCGGTGAGCTCCTCCCCCTGGCGCAGCCGCTCGAACAGGGCCTGCTCGGCCTCCACCCGGGTGGGGGCGGGGCGGAGGTCGCAGACCTGGAGCTGCACGTTCCGGGTCCCCCGGAACTCGTTGACCTGGGGGGTGAAGGCCACGTCCACCCGGTCCCCCGGGGAGAGGTTCGCCATCTGGGCGGTGACCGAGAAGAAAATGGCGTCCAGGCAGGCGCCGCAGCGGTTCAGCCGCAGCTTCAGATGGCGGCCGCCCCCCACCTCGCTCACGGCGGCGATGGTGCAGCCGGAGAGGGAGAACACCGGCTTGGGATTGCCCGCCCCGTAGGGCTCCAGCGCCCCCAGGCCCTGGACCTCCTCCACGGTGAGGAGGGCGGGGTCGGGGAGCTCGGCGTCCACGTTCAGGGCGGAGACCAGCTCCGCCCCGCCGCTCCACGCCTCCACGCAGGCGGTCATCCGGGCCCGGAACTCGTCCACATGCTCGGCCCGGATGGTGAAGCCGGCGGCCAGAGCGTGGCCGCCGAAGCCCTCCAGCAGGTCGGCGCAGGACTCCAGGGCCTTGAAGAGGTTGAAGCCGCCGAAGCTCCGGCAGGAGCCCTTGCCCCTGCCGTCCTGGAGGCAGATCATAAAGGTGGGGCAGGCGTAGCGCTCGGCCAGGCGGGAGGCCACGATGCCCACCACCCCCTGGTGCCAGCCCTCGCCGGCGAGGACCAGGGCGCGCCGGGGGCGGGCGGTCTCCCGCTCCAGCCGGTCCAGGCACTCCTGGAAGATGGCCCCCTCGATGGCCTGCCGCTCCCGGTTGAGCTCACAGAGCTCCCGGGCCAGGGCCTCGGCCCGCTGGGGGTCCTCGGCCAGGAGGAGGTCGGCGGCTACCCATGCCTTCCCCATGCGCCCGGCGGCGTTGATGCGGGGGGCCAGGGTATAGCCGATGCCCGTGGCGCTGAGGCAGCGGCACTCCCCCGCCTCCCGGATGAGGGCGCGGAAGCCGGGCCGGCGGGTGTGGGCCAGCACCTTCAGGCCCCGCCGGACGATGGCACGGTTCTCTCCGGTGAGGCTCATCACGTCGGCCACCGTGCCCACGGCGGCCAGGTCGGCGTAGTCGTCCAATACCTGCTCCCGCTCCTCCGGCGGGGTGAGGGCCAGGGCCAGCTTCAGGGCCACCCCCACCCCGGCCAGGCACGGGAAGGGATAGCCGCAGTCGCTCCGGCGGGGGTCCACCACCGCCACGGCGGCGGGGAGGATCTCCTTGCACTCGTGGTGGTCGGTGATGATGACCTCCATGCCCAGGCTGTTTGCGTATTCGGTCTCGTCGGCGGCGGTGATGCCGCAGTCCACCGTGACGATGAGGCGCACCCCCGCCTGATGCAGGTGGTCCACCGCCTCCCGGTTGAGGCCGTAGCCCTCCTCCATGCGGTCGGGGATGTAGGGCACCACCTCTCCCCCCCGGCTCCGGAGGAACTGGGTGAGCAGGCAGGTGGCGGTGATGCCGTCCACGTCGTAGTCGCCGTAGACGGCGATGGTCTCCCCACGCTCCAGGGCCAGGGTCAGCCGGGCGGCGGCTTTGTCCATATCTTTGAGGAGAAAGGGGTCGTGGAGGGGGGCTTCCCCGGCGGCGAGAAAGCCGGCCGCCGCCTCCGGCGTGGACAGCCCCCGGGCGCACAGCACCACGGCAGCCAGGGCCGGCAGGCCGGCCCGGCACAGCGCCTGGACGGCGCTCCCCTCCGGCGCCGCCAGGTTCCACTTTTTATATTTCATCCGTCAGTCCTCAAATTCAAAAAATCAAATCTTATTATACCAAATCCACCCGGGAGTTACAAGTCAAGCTTGAGAATACCCTCAGTGGACAAAGGGCAACACGTCCGCCGGCGGGCCAAACCGCCGCTGGCTGCGTTCTCGGCCTTGCCAGCCTCGATTTTCCTCGCTGGCGGCCTCCGTGGCCCCGAAAAACCGGACTGCCCTTTGCGCGCTGAGGGTATAGATTGGAAAACCCCATTTGTGACCCGACCTCCGGGTTACAAATGGGGTTCTCAGTTATAAAGAAGCTGTATTTTTGGCATAACGGGTGGCGATCCCGCGCCATAGGCATAGGAATCATGCCCAAATATTATGCGTTCATACACTGCGAAAATGTCATAAATTTGCAGGCTTGCCGTCAAACG
>DXDV01000258.1 GCA_019115345.1 Candidatus Intestinimonas stercorigallinarum
GACCTGAAGGTCAAGTCCTGCGACATCGAGGCCTGGTCCCCCCGCCAGCAGAAGTATTTCGAGGTCTGCTCCTGCTCCAACCTGGGCGACGCCCAGGCCAGACGGCTGAAAATGCGGGTCAAGGGCGAGGGCGGCACCTATCTGCCCCACACCCTCAACAACACCGTGGTGGCCCCGCCCCGCATGCTCATCGCCTTCCTGGAGAACAACCTCCAGGCCGACGGAACCGTGAAGATCCCCGCCGTGCTCCGGCCCTACATGGGCGGCAAGGAGCTCCTGGCGCCCAAAAAGTAAGCCGGCCCCTTTGCCGGGCCGCCATCCGCCCCCGTATGAAATGAGAGGAACCGATATGAAAACCCGTCTCTTGTCCCTGTCCCTGGCCCTGAGCGCCCTGCTGGCCCTCCCCGCCGCCGCCCTCTCCGACGTGCCGGAGAACGCCTGGTACGCCGAAGCCGTCCAGGTCTGCCTGGACCAGGGCCTGATGAAAGGCACCGGCGGCGACGCCTTCTCCCCCCACGCCACCGTGACATTGGCCGAGGTGATGACGGTGGCCGTCCGCCTCCACTACCAGGCAAACGGCGGCGTCGGAGATCCCCCCGCCGCCCCGGAGGCCTGGGGCACCGGCACCCTCACCACCCCCTCCGGGGCGGTGCTGCTGGCCTTCGACACCTGCGACCTGGACCGGGGCCTCACCTACCGCTACGACCAGGAGAACCCCCGGCGGCTCCACGTCTACCTCACCGTCAGCCGGGCCGAGCTGGCCGCCCTCACCCCCGCCGGCGGCGCCGCAGAGGCGGTGCTCACCCTCAACGGGGTGCAGGTGCTCACCGGCAGCCTGGCCCCGGCGGAGGGCAGCGCCACCCGTATGGAGTTCGTGGCCGACAGCGGCAGCGATTACACCGCCTTCAACCGGGAGTTCTCCGCCTTCCTCCCCGCCCCCGCCACCGGACTGTGGTACCGGGACGCCCTGTGGTACGCCCGGGAGCACGGCCTTCTGGACGGCCAGCCCATGGAGACCTCCTTCGAGGACCCCGCCGCCCGGCTGGACCTGGCCGAATGGCTCTACGCCGCCCTCCCCGCCGAGGCCCTCTCCCCCATCAACACCGTGGACACCCTCCCCGACTCGGCCGACCAGGAGGTGCTGGCCCTCTACCGGGCGGGCATCCTCACCGGCGTGGACGAGACCGGGGCCTTCGCCCCCTACCGCACCCTCTCCCGGGCCGAGCTGGCCACCGTCCTGGCCCGGATCGCCGAGCCGGACCTGCGGGTGAGCATCCCCACCGCAACTCCCTGATTTTTCCATCCCAACACAGGAGGACCCGATTTTGGAGCGCATCAAAGAAAAGACCGGCGGCTTTCTGGCCGAATTTCGGAAGTTTATCGCCCGGGGCAACGTGATGGACCTGGCCGTGGGCGTCATCATCGGCGGCGCCTTCAAGGGCATCACCGACTCCCTGGTCAACGACATCCTCAACCCCATCCTGGGCATTTTCGCCGGCGGGAACGAGGCCCTCGCCGGCCTGGACATCTCCGTCCCCGGCGGCGGAGAGATCCTGCTGGGCAGCTTCCTCAACGCCGTGCTCAACTTTCTCATCATGGCCTTCGTCATCTTCTGCCTGGTCAAGGGGATGAACCGCCTCTACCGGAAGAAGGAGGAGGCCCCGGCGGCGCCTCCCGCCCCCACCAAGGAGGAGCTCCTGCTCACCGAGATCCGGGACCTGCTCAAGGCCCGGCAGGAGGAGGGCTGAGCATGGACGGCGACCGCAAGGACCCGCGCCGGGAGGAGGAACAGCAGCCCACCTATGTCCCCGCCTCCCCCATCAAGCGGACCTGGGCCTGGGTGGCGGTGGTGTATGTGCTCATCTGCACCGCCCTCTACACCTATTTTCTGGCCACCGGCCGCACCCTGACGGGCCTGGGCCCCCTGATGCTCTGCCCCGCCCTGGCGGGGCTGGGGGTGAGCGCCGTCCTCCGCTACCGCTCCGGGAAGGCCCGGGGCGGGCGGCTGGCCTGCGCCGCCCTGACCGGCGCCTGCGCCGTGCTGCTGCTCTTCAATCTGTGGGTGGGCATCCCCGCCCTGCTGTGGAATTTCGGAGGCTGAGACATGAAGGAACGGCTGGAACAGGGCCTGGCCGCCCTGGGCCTCACGCCGCCCACCGGGGCGGTGGAGCGGCTGGAGCGGTACGCCCAGCTGCTGCTGGAGCAGAACAAGGTCATGAATCTCACCGCCATCACCCAGCCCGACCAGGTGGCCGACCTCCACTTCCTGGACTGCGCCGGGGTGGCCCTGTCGGCCGGTCTGGCGGGCAAGAAGCTCATCGACGTGGGCACCGGGGCGGGCTTTCCCGGCATGGTGCTCAAGCTGCTGGTGCCCGACCTGGAGCTCACCCTGGTGGACAGCCTGGGCAAGCGCCTGGACTGGCTGAGCACGGTGTGCGCCGACCTGGGGCTCACCGATGTGACCATCCGCCACGCCCGGGGGGAGGAGCTCTCCCACGACCCGGCCTGGCGGGAGGGCTTTGACTTCGCCGCCGCCCGGGCGGTGGCCGAGCTGCGGGTGCTCTGCGAGCTGTGCCTGCCCTACGTGAAGCCCGGCGGGCAGTTCCTGGCCATGAAGGCCGCCGACTGCCGCGCCGAGGTGGACCAGGCGGGCCGGGCGGTGTCGGTGCTGGGGGGACGGCTCCTCCCCGCCTTCCGCTACACCGTCCCCAACGCCGGCGTGGAGCGGCTGGTGGTGCGGGTGGAAAAGACCGCCCCCACCCCCAAAAGCTATCCCCGCCGCTGGGCCAGGATCCAGAAGGACCCGCTCTGAGCCCGATCCTTCCAAGCTCGAAATATTTTTTCTCTTGGGCGGAAATGGACTTTACACCCTTGGGAAACCGATGATATAATGATTTACGCGGGCCCCCGCCGGGGCGCCCCGCGCTGTGAGGAGGTCTGCTATGGGAACCGTCATCGTGGTCACGTCCGGCAAGGGCGGCACGGGCAAGACCTCCCTCACCGGCGGCGTGGCCTCCTGCCTGGCCGCCCTGGGACAGAAGGTGCTGTGCATCGACCTGGA
>DXDV01000259.1 GCA_019115345.1 Candidatus Intestinimonas stercorigallinarum
CCCGGGATTTTGGAAAGTAAGAAGTAAAAGTGAAACGTGAAAAAGTATGGTTTGCCGCTTATGCGGCACGAATTTCATTCTGAGTATTTCATACTTGTATCCGCAATGAGGAAAGTCGATCCATAAAAAAGCGGCGAAACCGCGCCGCAACAAATGGTTGCTTGACAGATACCGCCGGTTTTTTTATGCTTTTCTTGAGGTGAGCGGCATGGCGATCAACCACGAGCTCCGGCAGCTGCGGCTGGCGCGGGGGATGACCCAGGAGCAGGCGGCGGAGCGGCTGGGAGTGACCCGGCAGGCCCTGTCCAGCTACGAGACGGGCCGGACCAGGCCGGATCTGGACACCCTCCTCCGCCTGGCGGAGGTGTACGGCACGGACCTGGAGGGCATTTTATACGGCCAGGAGCCCGCCCGACGGGCACTGGGACAGGTCAGGCGGACAGCTCTGATCCTGCTGGTCCTGCTGGTGGGGCTTCAAGTCCTCAGCTCCGCTCTGCTGTGGAGCGCCAACACTTTTTTCCCCGCGCCGGAGGGACAGATCACCACTGAGGTACGGGTGCTGCTGACGGCCCGCTGGCGGCTCACCGGCGCCTGGGAGACCGTGGACGGCGTCATCCTCACCGCCGCCCTGGTGGGCGGCATCCTTCTGCTGGCCCTGCTGGCCAGCGGCAAATGCCGCCTCCCCCTCCGGCCAAAACTGCTCTACATGACCGCCCTGACCTGCGGGCTTCTGCTGGCCGCCATGCCCTTTGCCCTCACCGATCCCATCTTCGCCCCCATCAACTATTTCTTCACACCGATCCGGGTAATCGTCCGGTCCCTGCTTCTCTTTCTTCTGCATCTGGGGATCGACTGGGCGCAGCGGAGGCGGGACCGCCCCATCATATAAAACGGAGGACACGCAATGCGTGTCCTCCGTTTTTTCTTACTTCGGATCAGGGTCCTGTTCGGTCTCGCCGGGCGCTTCAGCCGGCAGGTCCCCGGCCGGGGCCGTCACTTCCTCCGGTGCCGCCGGGGCGGCGGCAGTCGTCTCCGCCCCCTTCCCCGGTGTCAGGCGGCTCCCGAAGGCGCACAGGTCCACAGCGCCCAGGAGAATGAACAGCACGCCGAAGCAGGTGCTCAGCAGCTCGTAGACCCCCTTGACGGCGTTGCCGGCAAAGGTGGCGGACTTGTAGATGTCGGTGTAGAAGTCGGCGCCGAAGGCGGCGGTGCCCAGGCGGGTGGTGCCGCCGGAGCTGCTGCTGGCCGAGCCGTAAAAGATCTCATCCTTGAAGCCGAAGAGAAAGACCAGGCCCACCAGGATGGCAACGATGCCCACCGCCATGCCCGCCAGGACCCAGGGGTTCTGGCCTTTCGTGATCTGTTTGCCCTTCATCAACGCTCCTCCTTCCGGATGACGGCGGCCGCCTCAGTTCAGGGCCTCGTAGACGGTGAGGCAGTCACGGATGGCCGCCTTGTCCACATCGGTGACGGTCATATCGTGGGAGTAGTCGTCGCCCTGGAAGCGGATGATGGTCTCGGCGGAATTGGCGATGTCCCAGAGCCACTCCACATCGCTGTCGTTGGAGACGTCCAGATCGATGTACTCCCAGACCCTGCCGCCGCTGTTGTCCCGGACGACGTCAAAATAGCTGAAGCTCTTCTGGTGCTGCTCGCCGTCGATGTTCATCAGGATCTGCTTAAAGAAGACCCAGTCATCGCCGGTGTAGTTGAGCACCAGGCGCAGCCAGGTGTGGGTGCTGTCCTGGCCCAGGTAGGGCAGGATGAAGCACCGCTGGTCGGCAGCCCAGGTGTTGGAATCGTAGTAGACCCAGCCCTTCGGGTTGTAGAAGCGGATGCCCCGGACCTTGTCCTCCTCCAGCCGCATGCCGGCCAGGAGGCTGTCCACCTGGGCCTGCCGGAGGGCCTTGAGCTGCTCGGCGGCGGCGGTGAGCACGTCGGCGTTGCTCACCTTGGCGGCGTCGGCGTCGGAGAGGGCGTCAAGGGCGGCCTGGGCGGCGTCCACCGCGTCGGCGCTCTCCAGGGTCACCTCGCCGATGGCGGCGATGAGGTCCTCGGTCTCCCCTACCCGCAGGTCGGAGAGGGCGGTCTCCGCCGCCTCCAGGTCGGCCAGGTTGCTCACGGCGCTCTGGACGTCGGCCTCGCTGCCGTCGTAGAGGGACCGGGCGGCGGAGATGGCATCGGCGCTCTCCAGGGTGACGGTGCCGATGGCGGCGATGGCGTCCTCCACCTCGCTCACCTTGCTGGCCAGGACCAGGGCCTCGTAGTCGGCCCGGGCCTGTTCCAGCTGGTCGGTGTTGTCCAGCTGCTTCCGGTCCTCCTCGGAGAGGGCGTCCACGGCGGCCTCGGCCTCGCTGATGGCGGCCTCGCTCTCCAGGGTCACCTCGCCGATGGCGGCGATCTGGTCGTCCACGGCCTTGGCGGCCTCGCTCTTGCCGCAGGCCGCCAGGGAGAGCATCAGGGAGACAGCCAGCGCCCACAACAGGATCTTCTTTTTCATGGTATTCTCTCCTTCTCTTTCTTTTTTGAGGGTCCTCCGTCAAAATAAGGTCTTTTCATTCTCCGTGAACAGCTTGTCGTTGATCTCCCCCAGGGCCATGTGGTGCACGATGCCGTAGCTGATGATGGCGTCCCGCTTGAGTCTGGGGTAGAGCGGCGCGTAGCTGGCCAGCTTGAGGAGTTGCTGGGCCTCCTCCAGGGAGGTCTCCAGCCCCACGCACAGGCAGAGCAGGCGGTCCCGGGACGGATTCCGCCGCCCGGCAAAGACCTGGTGGAGGTAGACCTCGCTCATCCCGGCCTTCCGGGCCAGGGCCGCCTTGGAGAGGTCCGTCCGCTCGTAGTAGACGGCCAGCAGCTCCGCGATGCTCTGGCCGGCAAAGAACGGCTGGTTCTCCCGCAGGTAGGAGTCGATGTTGGACTCCGCCATCAACGCCTGGCTCAGATCGTCTGTCGTCTTGTCTTTCATCCTTCACACCCCCTCCGCTTTACTTTTTTGTGAAAATCGTTTATGCTTACTCTACAACAAATTGCGTTTCGATACAATATGCCCACTGCATAGTGTGCGAAATTTTGAGGGGTGATCCCGATTTACACATGGCTTTCAAACGCGCTGGAGCAGGAGTATGACGTTCTCCGGATGCTCAAGGAGAGTCCCCGGGGCAGCGTGCAGCTCATCCGGCACAAGGGGACCGGCCAGCGCTTCATCCTCCGCCGCTTCACCGGCAACCCGGAGGTCTACAGGAAGCTGCTGGAGTACACCTGCCCCAACCTGCCCACCGTCTACGAGGTGGCCTGCCGTGGGGAGGAGAATCTGGTCATTGAGGAGTTCATCGAGGGGGACA
>DXDV01000260.1 GCA_019115345.1 Candidatus Intestinimonas stercorigallinarum
TGTACACCGAGTCCGGCGATTCCAAGTATCGCTGCTCTCTGCTCATCCGCAAGATGGTCCGTGCCGGCCAGCTGGGCCGCAAGACCGGCGTGGGCTTCTTCGACTACACCAAGAAGTAAGAAGCCGTACCAATTCTGTACATGCAGCGCGGCCCCGCCCATTGGACGGGGCCGCGTTCATTTTGCCGCAATAAAAGGGCCGTTTCCCCTGGACGACAAGTCCGGGGGAAACGGCCTGTTTGTCTTTCCACCGCCGCGGTCACAGGCGGGCGATGCCCTGCTCCCGCGCCACGTCGGCCACAGCCTTGGCCACTACGTCGGCCACGTTTTTGTCGAGGGGGGAGGGGATGATGTGCTCCGGAGACAGCTGGCTTTCGGGGATCATGCCGGCGATGGCGTAGGCGGCCCGCTGCTTCATAGGCTCGGTGATCTCCCTGGCCCGTACGGACAGGGCGCCCTTGAAGATGCCGGGGAAAACCAGCACGTTGTTGATCTGGTTGGGGAAGTCGCTGCGGCCGGTGCCGATGACGGCGGCGCCCCCCCGCTTGGCCTCGTCGGGCATGATCTCGGGGACGGGGTTGGCCATGGGGAAGACGATGCCGCGGTTCATGGTGGAGACCATCTCGGCGGTGACCAGGCCGGGCCGGGAGACCCCCACGAAGGCGTCGGCCCCCTTGAGGGCATCGGCCAGGGTGCCGTGCTCATGGCCGCGGTTGGAGATGTGGGAGATCTCCTCCTGCCCGGCGTTGAGGCCCTCGCCCCCCTCGCAGATGATGCCGTGGAGGTCGCACATCACCACATTGCCGAAGCCCATGGAGATGAGGAGCTTGCCGATGGCGATGCCGGCGGCGCCGGCGCCGTTGATGACGATTTTGAGCTTGCCCATCTCCTTGCCGGTGACCTTCACGGCGTTGAGGAGGGCGGCGGCCACCACGATGGCGGTGCCGTGCTGGTCGTCGTGAAAGACGGGGATGTCGCAGACCTCTTTGAGGCGGCGCTCCACCTCGAAGCACCGGGGGGCGGAGATGTCCTCCAGGTTGATGCCGCCGAAGCTCTTGGAGATGAGGGCGATGGTCTCCACCAGCTTGTCCACGTCCTTGGTGTCCACGCACAGGGGGAAGGCGTCCACGCCGCCGAACTCCTTGAAGAGGGCGCACTTGCCCTCCATGACGGGCATGCCGGCGGCGGGGCCGATGTCCCCCAGGCCCAGCACGGCGGAGCCGTCGGTGATGACGGCCACCAGGTTGCTCCGGCGGGTGAGGGAGAAGGACTTTTCGTAGTCGGCCTGGATCTCCCGGCAGGGCTGGGCCACGCCGGGGGTGTAGAGGAGGGAGAGGTCCTCCCGGGTCTCCACGTGCTTGCGGGCTACCACCTCGATCTTGCCCTGGAGGGCGTAGTGGAGGTCCAGAGACTTCTGACTGAGCGCATCCATGGAAATCACTTCCTTTTCTTATACCATCTCTTCGGGGTGGAATACTTCGTCAAACTTTTCCGGGGTCAAAAAGCCCAGCTTGACGCAGGCCTCCCGGAGGGAGATGCCCTCGGCGTAGGCCAGCTTGGCGGTCTCGGCGGCGTTTTCATACCCGATGTAGGGGTTGAGCGCGGTGACCAGCATGAGGGAGTTGTGGAGGTTCTCCCGGCACTTCTCCCGGTTGGGGGTGATGCCCTGGACGCAGTGGATTCGGAAGGAGTCCATGCAGTCGGCCAGCAGCCGCACCGACTGCAGGAAGTTGTGGATGCACACCGGCATAAAGACGTTGAGCTCGAAGTTGCCCTGGCTGGCCGCCATCCCCACGGCCACGTCGTTGGCCATGACCTGGACGGCCGCCATGGTCACCGCTTCGCACTGGGTGGGGTTGACCTTGCCGGGCATGATGGAGGAGCCGGGCTCGTTTTCCGGAATGTGGATCTCTCCAAGGCCGCAGCGGGGCCCCGACGCCAGCCACCGCACGTCGTTGGCCATCTTCATGAGGTCGGCGGCCAGGGCCTTGAGGGCGCCGTGGGCAAAGACCAGCTCGTCCTTGCTGGTGAGGGCGTGGAACTTGTTGGGGGCGGTGACAAAGGGCTTTCCGGTAAGGCCGCTCACCGCCTGGGCCACCGCCGTGTCGAAGCCCTTGGGGGCGTTGAGGCCGGTGCCCACGGCGGTGCCTCCCAGGGCCAGCTCGTGGAGGGGGGGCAGGGCGGAGCGGATCAGGGCGGCGTCTCGCTCCAGGGAGGAGCGCCAGCCGCTGATCTCCTGGCCCAGGGTGATGGGCACCGCGTCCTGGAGATGGGTGCGGCCCGACTTTACCACGTCGGCGTTCTCCTCCTCCAGCCGCTTCAGCACCGCGGAGAGGGCTTCCAGCGAGGGGAGCAGCCGGTCCTCCAGCCCGGTCGCCGCCGCGATGTGCATGGCGGTGGGGAAGGTGTCGTTGGAGGACTGGGACATGTTCACATGGTCGTTGGGGTGGAGCAGCTTCTCCCCTGCCAGCTCGTTGCCCCGGTTGGCCACCACCTCGTTGACGTTCATGTTGGACTGGGTGCCGGAGCCGGTCTGCCACACCGCCAGGGGAAAGTGCCCCTCCAGCCTGCCGGAGAGGATCTCGTCGCACACCCGGCAGATCAGGGCGCAGCGCCTCTCGTCCAGCTTCCCCAGGCCGTGGTTGGCCGTGGCCGCGGCCTTCTTCAAAACGGCAAAGGCCCGGATGATCTCCGCTGGCATCTTCTCCACGCCGATCTTGAAATTCTCATAGCTCCGCTGGGTCTGGGCGCCCCAGTACCGGTCCGCCGGGACCTGTACCTCGCCCATGGAGTCGTGCTCGATACGGTATTCCGCCATATGTACCCCTCTTTCGGTCTGGGAACCTGTATTCACAACCGGGGGATGTGGTCTGGGCGAGGATTTTTCTCGTCAGAGAAGGAAATTTTCCGCAGCCATACTGACGTATGGCAAGGGAAATTGACGCTGGATGGCGGGAAAAGGACCGCCCAGACGGCGTGCAACGGTTGTGAATACAGGTTCTGCATATTTCCCTTTAGTTATACCACACTTCCCGCCGGGCCGCCACTGCTTCCGGGTCCGGGAGGAGAAAATATGTTGACCTGCGCAAAAAGAGGGCCCATGGGCCGGGGAAATTGGGGCGTTCCGCCGCTTTGCGCCGCGGTGGCCGGCTTGCATTCCCACACTATCTGGGATATAATGTGGAATGACTTGTGCCAAACGGGGAGGAGGTGTTTTTCCGGATGCAGACCGACTGGGACGGGCGTTTTACCGAGCTGTATCGGGGAAACGCCTCCAAAATGTTTGCCTATGCCCACCGGCAGCTCCGGAACCGCTCCCTGGCGGAGGAGCTGGTGGAGGAGGCCTTTGTCCGCCTGCTCCAGCAGAAGGAGGGGCTCGACGGCCACCCCAACCTGACGGGCTGGCTGTGGAAGACCCTTCAGAACCTGATCCTCACAGAGGTGCGGCTGGCCAAATACCACCGGGAGGTCCCCCTGGAGGACGCCGGGACCTGGGCGGCGCCGGAGCGGGCGGAGACGGACCTGGCCGAGGCCCTGCCCCCCGGCCTCAGCGACAGCGAGCGGGAGATCCTCCTCCTCTTCTACCAGGAGGAGTGTACCCACCAGGAGATCGCCCGGCGGCTGGGCATCTCGGAGATGAACTCCCGGACCCGGCTTTTCCGGGCCAAAAACCACTGCAAAAAAATTTTGGAAAAAATCTCCCGGGAGTGTCACAATTTCCGCTGCTGAAGCGATATAAGGGATGAGAAGGTCCGCCCCGGGCGGACCACAACGCCCCGTGCCATCGGCACGGGGCCAGAATGAGCGTTCAGGAGGTGATGGCGATGGACAAGGAGGAGAGGAAGGCCGCCGAGGCGGAGCGGCGGACGGAGGCCCTTTCCGACTACCTGGACGAGGTGTCGGAGGAGGACTTCGACCCCTCGACGGTGGAAGATTGGTTTTCCGCCCTGGGGGCGCAGGACGGCGAAGAGGACGCCTTTGACGCCGCGGCTGCCGAGGCGGCCTTCCGAGCCAGGCACGGGGCGCTGCTCACCCCGGAAGCGCCCAGGACAAAGGCGCGTCGGGTCATCCGTCTCCGGCGGATGCTGCCCCGGCTGGCCGGTGTGGCCGCGGCGGCGGTGCTGGTGGTGGCGCTGGCGGGCCATGGGCTGGGCCTGGATCTCTTCCGGCACGCGGTCAGCTGGACCCGGGGGGAGTTCACCTTCACCACCGGCGAGGGCGAGATGCCGGAGGAGGTCAGCTACTCAGACGGGCAGGCGGCCCTGGACGCCTACGGCGTGACGGAGCCCATGCTGCCCACCTGGAATCCGGCCTGGGAGGGGGAGGATACCCCCGGCCTGGAGGTGACGGTCACCGAGGAGGCCGACGGCACCATCCTCTTTACCGAGGACCACCGCACCCAGTCCGGGGCGGGGTACACCTTCCTCGTCCGGCAGCGGAAGGACGCCCGGACGGCGGAGGCCGACATCCAGGGCAAGGACGACCCGGATACGCTGGTGTATGACTTCGACGGCAGAAGCTATTACATCGTCCCGCTGGACGGGGGCGGATACCGGATCACCTGGGCCTCGGGACGTTATTCCGGCGAGATCTGGGGCGACATGGACCTGGAGCAGGCCAAGCATTTCGTCCGGTCCATCACGAAGCCGGACCAGTGGGTCTATGAGGTCCCCGACATGAGCGAGCCGCCCAAGTATGCGACCATCCAGGAGGCCATGGAGGCGGCGGGCATCGACGCCGCCTACGCCCCCACCTGGCTGCCCGAGGGCTTTATACCGGTGCAGTCGGACATCTACGTGTCTGAGGAGAATGGCTGGTGTGCGGCCCATCTCTTCGCCACCAATGTGGAGGAGGAGCGGAATCTCTCCCTCTCCTTCGACCTGCGTACCGACCCGGGCGGGGTGGGGAGCACGGTCTACCCCAAGGACGACACCCCCATCGTCACCATAGAGCGGGGAGGCGTCACCTTCTATATCATCAGCAACGGAGCTTGGCGCAGCCTGGCCTGGATGGACGGCGGGATCTCCGGCAGCGTAGGCGGCAACCTGACCGAGGAGGAGTGCCGGCAGATCCTGGACTCCATTCCAAGGTATGCCTCCTGAGCGGCATCCCCACGCGCGAACGCAGAGCCCCCGGTCCCGCACTGCGGGACCGGGGACTCTCTCTGTGCCGGGGAAGGCGGAGAAAATACACGTTGCATTCCGCCGGGCGGGGGAGTAAGATAGGTCTGCCGGATCAACCGCTCCAGCGGTCGCCGCAGTGCGTGTTTCCGCTGGAAAGCCTTGGATATCAAGGCATCGGCTCTGTTCAGTACGCGTTGAGACAGACATGCGCGCCGCCCGGCGGCGGAAGGAGGAACTGGATTGAAGCGTCTTTGGGAGATTTTCTGTGTTTTTTTCAAAATCGGACTGTTTACCATCGGCGGCGGCTACGCCATGCTGCCCATCATCCAGAAAGAGGTGGTGGAGAGCAAGGGCTGGATGACGGATGAGGAATTCCTGGACGCCATCTCCCTGACCAACAGCCTGCCCGGCCTTCTGGCCACCAACTCGGCCACCTTTGTGGGCTACCGGGTGGCGGAGGTGCCCGGCGCGGTGGCGGCGGTACTGGGGGCGGCCACCCCAAGCGTCGTCATCATTCTGCTGGTCGCCATGGTCTTTACCAACATCATAGAGTACCCCTTGGTGCAAAACATCTTCAACGGCGTCCGGCCCGCCGTGGTGGCCCTCATCTTCTACGCCGTGGTCAAACTGGCCAAGTCGGCCAAGGTGGGGGAGTACTTCAACTGGCTGGTGGCCCTGGCCGGCTTTGCCGCCATCGCCCTGTTCGGCCTGCACCCCATCGTGGTGGTGGTGTGCGCCGCTCTCTACGGCATCTTCCTCCGGGGCAGCGTGGTCAGGGCCGTGGAGGCCGGCCGGGCGAAAAAGGAGGGGCGGAAATGATCGAACTGCTGCTCCGGGCCTGTATCGCCTTTTTGAAGATCGGCGCCTTTTCCTTCGGCGGCGGCTACGCCGTGGTGGCCTTCATCCAGCGGGAGGTGGTGGAGAGCAACGGCTGGATCTCCCCGGAGGATTTCGTCAACATCGTGGCCATCGCCGAGATGACCCCCGGTCCCATCGCCGTCAACGCCTCCACCTTCGTGGGCTACCGGCTCTCCGGCATCCTGGGGGGCATCCTGTGCTCCCTCTCCACCCTGGCCGTCCCCTTCGCCCTGTCCCTCATCGTGGCGATCTACTTTTCCAAGTTCAAGGACAATGTCCACCTGAAAAACGCCCTGTCCGGCATTCGGCCCGCCGTCATCGGCCTCATCGCCGCCTCCTGCCTGTCGGTGGGCCGGATCTCCTTTGAGAGCTGGCACAGCCTGCTCTTTTTCGCCGTGGCCCTGGTGATGGTGTGGAAATGCAAGGTCAACCCCATCCTCACCCTCATCACCTGCGGCGCGCTGGGCGCCGTTTTGTACGGCTGGGTATTCCCCCTGCTGGGGGTCTGACGGGCGGTTTTCCGCCCGGATCGCGCCGCCCGCGGCGGCAGAATGGAGGAAAACATGGTATTTTTGTGGTATCCCAAGTGCAGCACCTGTCAGCGGGCCAAGAAGTGGCTGGACGCCCATGGGGTGACGGCGGAGGTCCGGGACATCAGGGAGGAGGCCCCCACCCGGGACGAGCTGGAGCGGTGGCAGCGGCTGAGCGGCCTGCCCCTCAAAAAATTCTTCAACACCAGCGGACAGGCCTACCGGGCCCTGGACCTCAAGGACCGGCTGGCGGCCATGGACCGGGAGGAACAGCTGGAGCTGCTGGCGGGGGACGGGATGCTGGTCAAGCGGCCCATCCTGGTGAAGGACGACACCGTGCTGGTGGGCTTCAAGGAGGCCGACTGGGAAGCCGCCCTGGGCTGAGGCTCAGCCCGGCAGGCGGGCCTCCAGCCAGGAGAGGAGGTCGGAAAAGACCTCCTGGCGGTTGGTCTCGTTGAGGAGCTCGTGGCGGGCGCCGGGGTAGAGCTTTACCGTCAGGTCCCGGCAGCCGGCCTGCCGGAAGAAGCCGGCCACCTTCTCCACCCCCCTGCCCTCGCTCCCCACCGGGTCGGCCTCCCCGGAGAAGAGCCCCACCGGCGTGTGGGGGTCCATCCGGGCAAGGGCCTTCGGGTCTGCAATGCGCTGGAGTCCGTCCATCATGTCCCGGAACATCCCCACCGTGGGGACAAAGCGGCACAGGGGGTCGGCCACGTAGGCGTCCACCACCGCCTGGTCCCGGCTGATCCAGTCGGCCTTGGTGCGGGCGGGGCGGAACCGGGCGTTGTAGGCCCCCAGGGAGAGGGCGGTGACCAGGGGGCTGTGGTGGCGGTCCCCCCGCAGCCGGCACAGGGCGGCGGCGAGGGCCTTGCCGAAGGCCACCAGGGCGGGGGCTTCCTGCCCGGTGCCCAGCAGGAGGCAGCCGTCCACGGTGCCGGGGTACTCGATGAGGTAGGTCCGCGCCGCGAAGGAGCCCATGGAGTGGCCCAGCAGGAAGCAGGGCAGGCCGGGGAAGCGCCGGCCCATCTGGTCGTGGAGCGACTTTACGTCCCGGACCAGATGGTCCCAGCCGTGCCGGGAGGCGAAGAAGCCGTATTCCGAAGGGTCCCGGGCGGTGCCGCCGTGGCCCAGATGGTCGTGGCCCGCCACGGCGAAGCCCCGCTCCGCCAGAAAGCGGGCGAAGGGGTCGTACCGGCCCATGTGTTCTGAGATGCCGTGGACCAGCTGGACCATGGCACGGGGCCGGTCCTCCGGCAGCCACCAGACGCCGTAGATCTGGTGGACGCCGTCGCTGGAGGGAAAACGAAATTCCTCCCGGGAGACCATAGCCTTCACGCTCCTTTTGTGGTACACTGATGCTGTCGGGCGGAACTCTGTCCGTTATCCAAAGTTTAGCCCAAGCCGCCGGCGCCGTCAAGGGGCCGGCGGGAGCGGCTCCAGAGAAAGGAACTGATCCCCATGCATGTCACCGAACGCTTCCTTCGCTACGTCTCCTATGATACCCAGTCCAGCGAGGGATCCGCCACCGTGCCCACCACCGAGAAGCAGAAGGTGCTGGGGGCGGCTCTGGCCCAGGAGCTCTCCGAGCTGGGGCTCCACGGGGCCAAAATGGATGAATACGGCTATGTCTACGCCTGGCTTCCCGCCACCGTGGGCTGCGAGGGGGTCCCCTGCCTGGGCCTCATCGCCCATATGGACACCTCTCCCTCCGCCCCCGGCGCCAACGTCAGGCCCAGGGTGGTCCACTATGAGGGCGGAGACATCCCCCTCTCGGACACTGTCGTCATGCGGGCGTCCGAGTTTTCCAGCCTGGCCAGATATGTGGGCCAGGACCTCATCGTCACCGACGGCACCACCCTCCTGGGCGCCGACGACAAGGCCGGCGTGGCCGAGATCCTCACCGCCGTGGAGTATCTGGCCGCCCACCCGGAGATCCCCCACGGCCGCATCGCCGTGGGCATCACCCCCGACGAGGAGGTGGGCAGCGGCGCCGACCACTTCGACGTGGAGGGCTTCGGGGCCGCCGCGGCCTACACCGTGGACGGCGGCGAGCTGGGAGAGCTGGAGTATGAGAACTTCAACGCCGCCTCCGCCAAGGTGACCGTCCGGGGCTTCAACATCCACCCCGGCTCCGCCAAGAACAAAATGCGCAACGCCTCCCTCATGGCCATGGAGTTTGTCTCCATGCTCCCTCCGGCGGAGACCCCCGCCCACACCGAGGGCTATGAGGGCTTCTACCACCTGTGCCACATGGAGGGCGACGAGACCGAGGCCCGCCTGAGCTTCCTCATCCGGGACCACGACCGGGACCGCTTCGAGGCCCGGAAGGAGCGGATGAACCTCATTGCCGCCTATCTCAACGACAAGTACGGCCCCACCACCATCCAGATGGAGCTGAAGGACTCCTACTACAACATGCGGGAGCAGATCGAGCCCCACATGTACCTCATCCACCGGGCCCGGGCCGCCTTCGCCAAGGTGGGCGTGGAGGCGGTGGAGGTGCCCATCCGGGGCGGCACCGACGGCGCCCGCCTGTCCTATATGGGCCTGCCCTGCCCCAATCTGTCCACCGGCGGCGTCAACTTCCACGGCGTCATGGAGTATATCCCCGTCCAGTCCCTGGAGAAGATGGTCCAGGTGCTGGTGGAGCTGGTCACCGAGCAGAAATAATGTCTGCCGGATCGGCCTCTTTCCCGCCACCCCGCCGGCCAGCCCGGCAGGGGTGGCATTTTTCCATATGGAGCCTATGAGGGCGGAAAATTGGCCTCCATCCCACGGAGAGAAGCGGAAAATGGAGAAAAAGTGCGATAATTGGTAGGACAAATTAAAGATGTTATTCATATCCACGATTTTTGCCAGGGGCTCTGTTTTTTCAAAGGAAATATGCTATAATGTTGATAGCTAAATTGGCAGTGCCACGGTGGATGCCTGCGGCATGGCCGTACGATGCTTTTCAGATGGTCGAAAGGTGCCGTTTGAAAAGCATTCGTTATTGCGGTCTGTGGGGCGCCGTCCAGCGGCGGGAGAGGAAAACAGCATGGTAATCTTTTTGACAGGTCCCAGCGGGGTGGGAAAGTCTACGGCCATCGGCCGGACGCTGGAGCTGCTGGAGATTGCCCCGGGAGGGTTCCGGACCGGTTTTTCGCCGGACCGGAACCGGCTGTGCCTCTGGCCGGCCTGGGAGGCCCCGGACTGGTCGGAGTCCTGGACGGTGGCCCGCATGGTGGACGGACGCCTGCGGGGAGACCCGGCCGCCTTCGACCGGCTGGGTCCGGCCATTCTGGCGGAGAGCCGGCCCTGGGCCAGGCTGCTCCTCCTGGATGAGCTGGGCTGGCTGGAGCGGGACGCCGCCGCGTTCCAGCGGGCTGTGCGGGACAGCCTGCGGGAGGGCAGACCGGTGCTGGGGGTGGTCAAGCCCCAGCGGGCCGGCACCTGGCTGGAGGACCTGGTCCGGAGCCAGGACGCTGCCGTCATCCCGGTGGACATGGCCAACCGGGACGCGCTGCCGGAAACACTGGCCCGGCGCTTTGGGAAGGCGCTTGGGCGGACTGCGGGAAAAAAGACAGGAGAGAGCTGAACACACCATGAAAGAAGAAACCACACAGCAGGGAAAGGCCTACGAGCGGGTCATCACGTACATCAAAAGCGAGATCCTCAAGGGGAACCTGAAGCAGGGGGAGAAGCTCCCTCCGGAGCGGGAGCTGGCGGAGAAGCTGGGCGTGGGGCGCAACTCCGTCCGGGAGGCCCTGCGCACCTTGAGTCTCATGGGCTTTATTTCCAGCACCCAGGGGGCGGGAAACTTCGTCTCCTGCGACATCGAAAAGAACCTGGCCGAGTCCACCCAGATGATGATGCTCCTGGGGGCCACCGACTACCGGCAGGTCAGCGAGCTGCGCCAGGGCCTGGAGAACCAGGCGGTGCTGCTGGCCTCGGAGCGCATCACCCCCACCCAGCTCAGTGAGCTGGAGGATATCGTGTGGCAGCTCCGGGACGAAAACGACCTGGCGCGCAGTACCGCGCTGGACAAGCGCCTCCACTACCTCATTGGCGAGGCGGCGGGGAACCCCCTCATCATGGTCATCCTCCGGGCTATGAGCGAGACCATCGACGACTTCATCAGCCACATGCGGGAGAAGATGATGGAGGATGAGGTCTACCGCAAGCGCCTTCAGGACAGCCATCAGGGCATCGTGCTGGCCCTCCAGGACCACAACGGCGCCGAGGCCGTGCGCATGATGCGGGAACACTTCCAGGCGGTGGACAGCGCCATGGTGGACCTGTTTTGACCGCGAGTGAAAACCAAACGGGCCCGCCGCAGAATTGAAAAATTCTGCGGCGGGCCCTCTGCTGTCTAAAGCGGTCCAAATTGCCGGGATCGCCTGCTCCATACGCCAGGACATTCTTGCATCCGCCCATGGCGAGTTCCGGAACCACTCTTTGACGGGGAGGTTGACCGCCCGGGCGTCCGGGAGGTAAAATAGAGAAAACACCAGTCCTGCGGTCCAGACCGGCGGGGGAGAGGGGGATGGGAATGAGCGAGCTGCTCACCGGGCTCAACAGCGCCCAGCGGGAGGCGGTCACCTCCACGGAGGGGGTGTTCCGGGTCATCGCCGGGGCGGGCTCCGGTAAGACCAGGGCCCTCTCTCACCGCTTTGCCTTCCTGGTGGAGGAGGCGGGCATCCTGCCGGGGAACATCCTCTGCGTCACCTTCACCAACAAATCCGCCGCTGAGATGCGCCAGCGCATCCACGCCCTCACCGGCGACAACGACACCGGGTATATCAACACCTTCCACGGCTTCTGCGTCTCCGTCCTTCAGGAGGACAGCAGCGCGGTGGGCTATCCCAAGCGCTTCCTGGTCCTGGACAACGCCGACATCGACGCCATGCTCCAGGTCATCTATGAGGAGCGGGGCCTCTCCCTGCGGGACATGACCTTTCAAAAGGCCCGGGACATGATCGAGATCCGCAAGCTCTTCAAGGAGCCGGATTACTACAAAGGCATGATCGACCTCTCCCTGGAGGTCCTCCGGCAGAAGTATCTGGACGCCCTGCGCCCGGAGGATATGATCTTCTATGGATACCTCTACCAGGAGAAGAAGTGCTTCGGCTTGGACTACAACGACCTTATCAAGTTCACCCTCTATATCTTTGAGCAGCGGCCGGACCTGCGGGAGAAGTGGCAGCGGCGGCTGGAGTACATCATGATCGACGAGTTCCAGGACATCGACCTGCTCCAGTACCAGCTCATGGAGGTGCTGTGCGGCTATCACAAGAATCTCTTCGTGGTGGGCGACCCGGACCAGACCATCTATTCCTGGCGGGGCGCCGACATCAAATACCTCCTGGAGCTGGACAGGGCCTATCCCGGCGCCAGGACCATCCCGATGATGGAGAACTACCGCTCCACGCCGGAGATCCTGGCGGCGGCCAACTCCCTCATCGCCAAAAATCAGTACCGGATGAAAAAAGACCTCATTCCCACCCTGCCCTCCGGCGAACCCGTCCGCTGCCACCTGGCCGCCACCCAGGAGGAGGAGGCCAAGTGGGTGGCGGAGCGGCTCCGCGCCCTCCATGAGGAGGGCGTCCCCTGGCGGGACATGGCCATCCTCTACCGGGCCCATTATGTCTCCCGGTCGGTGGAGGAGGCCCTGCTCCACGGTCAGATCCCCTACACCATTTACAGCGGCGTGCAGTTTTTTGGCCGGATGGAGATCCGGGACGCCATCGCCTACCTGCGGATGCTGGTCTATCGGGACGACCTCTCCTTCCTGCGGGTGGCCAACGTCCCCAAGCGGAACTTGGGCAAGCGCCGTATGGCCGCGCTCCGGGCCTACGCCGCCGGGCACGACTGCTCGCTGTATCAGGCCCTCCGGGACAATCTGGAAGAGGAGCTCTTCAAGGGCACCCGGGCCCGGCAGTTCATCGCCCTGGTGGAGGACCTCTCCGCCCAGGCGGAGGGGCGGCCGGTCTCCGAGGTGCTCACCGCCGTGCTCCAAGAGAGCGGCTACGAGCGGATGCTCCGCACCGAGGGAAGCCAGGAGCGGCTGGACAACCTGGCCGAGCTCAAGCAGTCGGTCTATGAGTTCGAGACCACCTGCGGGGAGGAGGCCACCTTGGAGCACTATCTGGCCCATGTGGCCCTCCTCACCAACAGCGACGCCGGCGAGCGGGGAGACAAGGTCCGGCTGATGACCGTCCACGCCGCCAAGGGCCTGGAGTTTCCCCACGTTTTTCTCTGCGGCATGAACGAGGGGATCTTCCCCTCCCGGAAGGTGCGCACCCTTCAGGCCATGGAGGAGGAGCGCCGGCTGGCCTTCGTGGCCCTCACCCGGGCGGAGCGGAGCCTCTCCCTCTCGGCCTCCGGCGGACGGAACTTTGACGGCGCGCCCCGGTATCCCTCCCGGTTCCTGCTGGACATCGACCCGGACCTCCTGACCCGCACCGGAGATTTCAGTGAGGGCCTCATCCGGGAGGCCAGAGCCGCCATTGAGAGCAGCCAGCGGTATCTGCCCGAGGAGGAGGCGCGGGAGAGGCTCTCCCCGGGACAGCGGGTGCGCCACTCGGTCTTTGGCCTGGGGACGGTGCTGGCCGTGGACCTGGAAAAGGCGGCCCACGTGATCCAGTTTGACGACCTGCCCACCCCCCGCAGCATCTCCTTCCGGGCCAAGCTGGAGGAGTGCTGAGGCAGGGCGAAAAAGGAAAACTTTTGTCCCGCCTCCTATTGCGGAGCACCCGGCGCTATGGTACGATAGATAAAATCAAACATGGGAGGTACTGCAATGAAGCAGGACATGATCCTTGTACTGGACCTGGGCAGCGAGGAGAACCCCCGGCTGGCCAGAGAGATCCGGGCCCTTGGCGTATACAGCGAGATCCACCCCCACGACATCACCCTGGAGGAGCTCAAAGCCCTCCCCAACGTGAAGGGCATCATCCTCAACGGCGGTCCCAACCGGGTGGTGGACGGCGTGGAGATCGACGTCTCCAAGGACATCTACAACTACGATGTGCCCGTGCTCCTGGCCGACCACAAGGGAGACAAGCCCTGGCCTGCCGACCCGGCGGAGCGGAAGGAGGCCCTCTCCAACTTCGTCTTTGGGCTCTGCGGCGCCCAGGCCAACTGGAATATGGACAACTTCATTGCCGACCAGGTGGAGCTCATCCGGGAGCAGGTGGGGGACAAGAAGGTCCTTCTGGCCCTCTCCGGCGGCGTGGATTCCTCCGTGGTGGCCGCCCTCCTCATCAAGGCCATCGGCAAGCAGCTCACCTGCGTCCACGTCAACCACGGCCTCCTCCGCAAGGGGGAGCCCGAGCAGGTGGTGGAGGTATTCCGCAACCAGATGGAGGCCAATCTCGTCTATGTGGACGCCGTGGACCGCTTCCTGGACAAGCTCTCCGGGGTGGCCGACCCGGAGCAGAAGCGGAAGATCATCGGCGCCGAGTTCATCCGCGTCTTTGAGGAGGAGGCCCGGAAGCTGGACGGCATCGAGTTCCTGGGCCAGGGCACCATCTATCCCGACATCATCGAGTCGGGCACCAAGACGGTGAAGGCGGTAAAGTCCCACCACAACGTGGGCGGCCTCCCCGAGGACCTGAACTTCCAGCTGGTGGAGCCCCTGAAGATGCTCTTCAAGGACGAGGTCCGGGCCTGCGGCAAGGCCCTGGGTCTGCCCGACTCCATGGTCTACCGGCAGCCCTTCCCCGGCCCCGGCCTGGGCGTCCGCTGCCTGGGCGCCATCACCCGGGACCGGCTGGAGGCCGTCCGGGAGTCGGACGCCATCCTGCGGGAGGAGTTCGCCGCCGCCGGACTGGAGGGCAAGGTGTGGCAGTACTTCACTGTGGTCCCCGACTTCAAGTCTGTGGGCGTGAAGGACGGCAAGCGCACCTTCGACTGGCCGGTGATCCTCCGGGCGGTGAATACCGTGGATGCCATGACCGCCACCGTGGAGGACGTGCCCTTCGCCCTCCTCCAGAAGATCACCGGGCGCATCACCGCCGAGGTGGCAGGCGTCAACCGGGTCCTCTACGATCTCACCCCCAAGCCCACCGGCACCATCGAGTGGGAATGACGCTCGAAACGGCGAAAACCCGCATGAATACAGGCTTTTTTGCCCGTCCATACTGCTCTTGATACTGGATTGATACTATTTGTGTCCGCCCGGTATTCTCAAGAGAAAAATCC